>JALZEC010000225.1 GCA_030862235.1 Actinomycetota bacterium
AGCCGCATGGTGGCGTCCGACGGGCAGAGCGTGTCTCGAGGCGAGGTCATCGGGTACGTGGGCGGGACGGGCAACGTCACCGGCCCTCACCTGCACTTCGAGACCCGCGTCGGCGGTGCACCGCAGAACCCCCTGAACTTCCTGCCCTAAGAGCGCGCGATTTCCTGGCGGCGCCGCCGGCGGCTCGGCCGGCAGCCAACCATCCTGAGGTGGGGCCCCACGGACCTCAGCTGGCGGACCAGCCCTGATCGGCACGCCCGACGAGCGAACGCGGGCCTACCCTTCGCCCATGACGCGACTGGCCGTGGTGGGCGGCGGGAAGATGGGATCGGCCCTGGTGAGCGGCCTGCTCGACGCCGGATGGGCCGAGCCCGCGGAGCTGTCGGTGGTCGAAGTGGCCGAGGTCCGGCGTGCGGAGCTGGTCACGTCTCTGGAAGGCGTGGACGTCAGGGCGGACGTCCCCGCCTGCGAAGGCGCGGTGGTGGCGGTGAAACCGGGGGACGTTCCCGCCGCGTGCCAGGCTCTGGCGCTGGTCGGTGTCCGGCGGGTCCTGTCGATCGCCGCCGGGGTTCCCCTCGCCAAGCTCGAGAGCTGGCTCGGCGACGAGGTGGCCGTCGTGCGGGCCATGCCCAACACGCCCGCCCTCGTGGGCGCCGGGGCGGCCGCCATCGCGCCCGGGGCGGCGGCGAGCGAGGAGGATCTGGCGTGGGCCGACAGCATCCTGTCCGCCGTGGGCACGGTGGTGCGGGTGCCGGAGGCGCTCCTCGACGCCGTGACCGGGCTCTCGGGGTCAGGGCCGGCCTACGTCTTCCTTCTCGCCGAGGCGTTGATCGACGCCGGCGTGCTGGTCGGGCTGTCCCGGGACATCAGCACGACCCTCGCCATCCAAACCCTGCTCGGCTCGGCCCGCCTGCTGGCGGAAACCGACTCGGGGCCGGAGGCGTTGCGGGCGGCTGTGACGTCGCCAGGAGGGACGACCGCGGCCGGCCTGCGTGCCTTGGAGGCCCGGGCGGTACGAGCGGCGGTGGCCGAGGCGGTCGTCGCCGCCACCGAACGGTCGCGGGAACTGGGCCGGAGCTAATTGCCCTCTTTCCCCATGGGGCTCAACTGAATACAGTGCCAACGGGCGAAGAGGATGGTGATTCCACTGGCGCAGTCCCAGGGACGGTCCCGGTTTCTGACCGTGGCCGAAGTAGCAAGCATGCTCCGGGTGTCGACAATGACCGTGTACCGCCTCATCAAAGGGGGGCAACTTCCCGCGGCGAGGGTCGGGAAGTCCTACCGGGTGAGCGAGGAGGACGTCGACCGGTATCTGGCAACGAGCTACAACCAGGCGGGCTGACCGCGGCGCGAGCGAGGGCGCGGCCAGCCCGTCCAGCTCGGCGCGCCGGCCTGCGTGGCCAGAACGCAGTGCCGGCCTGCGTGGCCAGAACGCAGTGGAATAACGTGCTCCCATGTCGCCGGAGCCGGGCATCCCGGCGCATCGAACGATCTCTTTCCTGTCCGACTATGGGCTCCAGGACGAGTTTGTGGGCGTGGTCAAGGCCGTCATCCGCTCGATCGCTCCCGACGTCACCGTGCTCGACATCACCCACGACGTCCCCGCTCATGACATCCGGGCCGGCGCCCTGACCCTCGCCCGCAGCATCCAGTACCTGCCGCCGGGCGTGGTCCTGGCGGTGGTCGACCCGGGCGTGGGGAGCGAGCGGCGGGCGGTGGCGGTGGAGGTGGGCGGCGAAGGTGAGCAGGAGCGGGCGTACCTGATCGGACCCGACAACGGGCTGCTGGCCCCGGCCGTCGCCCTGTCCGGCGGCGCCCGGCGGGCCGTAGCCCTGACCAACACCGAGTACCACCTCGACGCGCCCGGCCCCACATTCGCCGGCAGGGACATCTTCGCCCCGGCGGCGGCCTACCTCTGCCGCGGGGTGGAGCTGGATGAGCTGGGCGAGCCGGTAGACCCTTACACCCTGCTGCCGGGCATCGTCCCCCTCTCCCGGGTGGAGAACGGCGGCGTGGTGGGCGAGGTCCTCTGGGTGGACCGGTTCGGGAACGTCCAGCTCAACGTGGGGCCGGACGAGGTGGAGGCCATGGGCGAGCGGCTCCTGGTCAAATACGGGAGCAAGTCCCGCGTGGCCCGGCGGGTGGTCAGCTACTCGGAGCTCAAGACCGGCCAGCTCGGGTTGCTGGTGGACTCCTACGGGTTGCTCTCGCTCGCTCTCGACCGCAGTCCGGCGTCGGAGGAGCTGCGGCTCGGGCCGGGGGACGCGGTCACGATCGAGCCGGCGGGCGACTAGGGGGCTGGGGTGCGCCCGGCCACGACCCTCGCCCTCGCCCTGCTCCTGGCCGCCATCTTCATTGCCGCCGTGCTCCAGCTCGTCGTGCTGCGCTAGCTCGGGCTCCTCAGAACAGCGCCGCGCAGAGGCGGCTGATCTCCCGCTCCAGGGACGCCAGCCCCTCGACCTTGCCGACGCAGAGAGACACGCCCACCTCGTTCGCCCGCCGCTCCAGGTCCTCGTCGATGAAGGCGGTGTACAGGACGATGATCTGCGAGGGCCGGCGGGCACGGATGCGGCGTGCGGCGGTGAGCCCGTCCATCATCGGCATGCGGTAGTCCATGACGACCACGTCGGGGTCGGCCTCTTCGACGGCCTCGATGGCCGCCTCACCACCGGCAGCCTCACTCACCACCTCGAACCCGTCGAGGGAGAGCATGGCCGACAGCATCCGAAGGACGTGGGCCGTGTCATCGACCACCATCACCCGAATGGGACGAGCCATCGTTTCCGAGGCTACCGGCAGAAGGGTCATCTCGGGACTCCTACACGAATGTGCTTCACCATCAGCGCAAGCTGCATCGGCAGGCCGGACGGGGCGTCAGCGGCGACGGTGGCAGGGGCGGGCGGAGGGACGGTCGTGGTCGTCGTGGTCGTCGTGGTCGTCGTCGTGGGAAGGGGTGCGGTCGTCGCCGGGGCGGGTGCCGGCCTCTCCCGCGCTGGAGCAGGAGTGGGGGGAGCGGCGGCGGCGGGGGCTGAGGTCATCGGGGTGAGGAAGTTCTGAACCAGCCACACGGTGTTGTTGGCCACCACCACGCCGACGCCGATCCGCTCGAACTCGGGGTCGACGATGTTGCGCAGGTGGGACGGGCTGTTGAGGAGAGCGTCGTAGATGCCCTGCAGACTGCCGCCGTAGCCGACGTTCTCACCAACCTTCGCCCAGCTCGAGCCGATCTGGTTCTTCAGGTCCGGGTTGTGCGAGATGCCTTCGGCCGCCGCCATGCTCGACGCCCACTGGCGGGCGACCGAAGAAAGGGCGGAGTCCAGGGTCAGGGGTCGCAGGCCGGCGGCGGCGCGCGTGGCGTTGGTCAAGGTCAGCAACAGGGTTTCGTCGGCTGCGGAGGCCCGAGCCGGACCCACCACGGCCGCGACGAGGCTCAGGGTGAGGGCCGTGACCGCCGCGACCCGCCCGAGCCGTGACTGCAACATGTCGGTGTGCTCCTTGTGCGATGGTTCGGCGGTTCTCTCGCCGAGTGGTGTGAGTAGCACGGACAGTCACCGAATCGGCCCGTGGGCTTCGAGACTTGAGATGGCAAACGACCCGTGCCGGGCGGCCCTCGGTCGACGAGGATCACGGGCTCACCGATCCGTGACGCCACGCCGCCCGGTCCTGCCGGGCGGACTTTGTGAACGCCTTTGTGAACACTCGCACGAGCCTGCCTAGTATGGGAATTGCCCAGGGCTCATGGCACGGCCGGCGCGCCGCCTGTGAGCCGAACGCTCGGCATGGAGGGGTCAGTTGGTTGAGCAGTTGGGGGATGTGAGTCCGGCCGACGGACAGGCCTGGCTGACCGGGAAGGCGTTGGACGACGGCCCCCGCGTCGGCCGGCGCATTCCCGAGGCCACTGTCGCCCGGCTGCCGGTGTACCTGCGGTGCCTGGTGGAGGTCGCCGAGGCCAAGACGGTGACGATCTCGTCCGAACGCCTGGCCGAGATGGCGGGGGTGAACGCGGCCAAGGTGCGCAAGGATCTCTCCTACCTGGGCTCCTACGGCACCCGCGGGGTGGGCTACGAGGTCGAGTACCTCCTCTTCCACATCAACCGGGTCCTGGGACTGACCCAGGACTGGCCGGTCGTGATCGTCGGTGTCGGCAACCTGGGCCAGGCGCTGGCCAACTACCGGGGCTTCTCCGCCCGCGGCTTTCGCGTGGTGGCCCTGGTCGACGCCGACAAGTCCAAGGTGGGCGAGATCGTCGCCGGCCTGCCCGTGCGACTCCTCGATGACCTCCCCGCCATCGTCGAGGAGGAGCACGTCGCCATCGGCATCATCTCTACCCCTGCCACCGCAGCCCAGGACGTGGCCGACCGCCTGGTCGCCGCCGGCGTCCGGTCCATCCTCAACTTCGCGCCAGCTGTGATCTCGGTCCCGCCCAAGGTGTCCGTCCGCAAGGTCGACCTCTCGATCGAGCTTCAGATCCTCGCCTTCTACCAGCAGCACCGCGGCGCCGACCCTTCGCAGACGGTGGCGACCGCTGGCTGATGGCTCCGCCCTACCCCGTCAACCTCGTGGTCGAGGGGCGCTCGTGCCTGGTAGTGGGCGGGGGCGAGATCGCCGCCCGCAAGGTGGCGGGGCTGGTGGCTTGCAGCGCCCGGGTGCACGTCGTCGCGCCGCGGGTCGGCGAGGCGGTGCGGGCGCAGGCCGGGGTCACCTGGGAGGAGCGGCCCTACCGGCGAGGGGATCTCGACGGGCGCCGGCTGGTGATCGCCGCCACCGACGACCCCGAGGTGAACGGGGCGGTCTACGCCGACGCGGAGGCAGCCGGGATCTGGGTGAACGGGGCGGACGACCCCGAGCACTGCTCGTTCACCCTCCCGTCGGTCATCCGCCGCGGCTCCCTGCTGGTCACGGTCTCCACCGGAGGCCGCAGCCCCGCCCTCGCCCGCTGGCTGCGGGAGCGCCTCGAGGAGGAGATCGGGCCCGAGTACGAGGTCCTGCTCGACCTGCTGGCCGAGGAGCGGGAGACGATCAAGGCGTCGGGACGCTCGACCGAGGGCCTCGATTGGCAAAGCGCGCTCGACTCGGACATGCTCGGTCTTATCCGATCGGGTGATGTGATGCACGCAAGGGAACGGCTCCAGACGTGTCTGTCGTTGTCGTCGGGCTAAGCCACCGGACCGTCCCGCTCGACCTGCTCGAGCGGCTGGCCGTGCCGCGCAACCGGCTGGCCAAGGCGCTCGGCGACCTCGGCTCGCGCCCGTTCGTCTCCGAAGCGGTGCTCCTCTCCACCTGCCATCGCACCGAGGTCTACGTCGTGGCCGAGCGGTTCCACGGCGCAGTGCAAGACGTCCGTCACTTCCTGTCGGAGACCGCCTTCGCTCCTCCCGAGGAGTTCAGCGACCACCTGTACTCGTACAACGACGAGACGGCCGCCCACCACCTCTTCCGTGTGGCCGCCGGGCTGGAGTCGGTGGTCGTGGGCGAGAGCCAGATCCTGGGCCAGGTGCGCGATGCGTGGGAGGCGGCCCGGGAGGAGGGCACCGCCGGCCCCCGCCTGTCCGCCCTCTTCCGGCACGCGATCGAGGTGGGCAAGCGGGCTCGGGCCGAGACGGGGATCGGCCGCGGCATCGCCTCCTTGTCGCAGGCGGCGGTGTTCATGGCACGCGAGCAGCTGGGCACGCTGAACGACAAGCGGATCCTGGTCATCGGCGCGGGAGAGATCGGCGAGCGGGTCGTGGCCGACCTGCCGACCAGCCACGGTGCCGCCGACGTCCTGATCGCCAACCGCACGTGGGAGCGGGCGGTGGCCCTGGCCGCCCGGGTGGGAGGGCGGGCCGTGCAGCTTGACGCCCTGCCCGGCGCCCTGGCCGAGGCGGACGTCGTCTTCACCTCGTCGTCGGGGGTCGAGGTGGTCGTCGAGCACGAGATGCTGGCCCCGGTGGCCGCCGTCCGTGAGGGCCGCCCGCTGCTGATGGTCGACCTGGGCATGCCCCGCAACATCGACCCCGCGGTGCGGCTCGTGCCGGGGGTCACCCTCCTCGACCTCTCGGACGTCCAGAGCTTCGTCCGGGTCGGGCTCGACCAGCGCCGCAAGGAGGTGGGGGCCGTTCGCACCCTGGTGGCCGAGGAGGTCGCCCGCTACCTCGACGCCACCACCGCCCGCCGAGTGGCCCCGACCGTCGGCGCCCTCCATGACCGGGGCGAACAGCTGCGTACCGCCGAGCTCGACCGATTTCGTGCCCGCCTGGCCGGCCTCGATCCCCGCCAGCGGGAGGCGGTCGAGGCGCTGACCCGCGGCCTGGTCGCCAAGCTCCTGCACGAGCCGACCGTCCGCCTGAAGGACGCCGCCGGGTCACCTCGCGGCGAGCGCCTGGCCGAGGCCCTGCGCGAGCTGTTCGACCTCTAACTCCTGCCGGTGCCTCCATGAGCGAGCACCGGACCGGGGCACCGCCTGGTTGGCCCAGCGCCGCCGAGGGCGGTGGCCGCGGCCGCCGGTTCAGCGGTGCACGAGCGCGGACCGTGCACGGATGAGCTTCCGGCGGCTCCACGTGGCCACCCGGGCGAGCGCCCTGGCCCGCACGCAGACCGCCCTCGTCATCGACCTCCTCCGCCCGCACTTCCCCGGGGAGATCGAGCCCGTGTTGGTGGAGACGACGGGCGACCGCCGAATCGACGCCGAGATCTGGCAGCTGGGCGGACGGGGCGTGTTCGTCAAGGAGGTGCAGGCGGCGGTGCTCGACGGGCGCGCCGACCTGGCCGTCCACTCGGCCAAGGATCTCCCCTCGGCCCCCGTCGAGGGCCTCGTCATCGCCGCCGTCCCGCCGCGCGCCGATCCTCGCGACGCCCTCATCGGGTGCCGCCTCGCCGACCTCCCGGCTGGGGCCAAGGTCGGCACCGGTTCGGTCCGCCGCCGGGCCCAGCTGGCGTGGCTTCGGCCCGACCTCACCTTCGGCGGCCTGCGGGGCAACATGGAGACCCGGATCGCTAAGGCGTCGAACTTCACTGCCATCGTCGTCGCCGCCTCTGCCTTGGAGCGGCTGGGCCGGCTGGACGAAGCGGATGACCTGCTCGACCCCACCGTCATGCTCCCCCAGGTCGGGCAGGGAGCGCTGGCCGTCGAGTGCCGGACGGAGGATCGGGAAGTGCTCGACCTGCTGGCCGCCATCGACCACCCCCCTTCAAGCCGAGCGGTGGCGGCCGAGCGTGCCTTCCTGGCCCAGGTCGGTGGCGGCTGCGACCTGCCCGTCGGGGCCTACGCCACGGTCGACGCCAGCGGGACGGTGCGCCTCACCGCCCTCATCGCCACCCTGGACGGGCGCGTCCTGGTCCGCAAGGAGGATGAGGGCGACGATCCCGAGGCGGTGGGCGAGACCGTCGGCCGCTACCTGCTGGACAGAAGCGGCGGCGACTTCCTCATCGGTCACCTGGCGGTCTCGTGACCGTCTACCTGGCCGGCTGCGTGCCCGAACGCAATGAGACCCGAGCCGGGGGGACGGCGAGCCCGGGCCATCGGGCCGGGCGATGACCGTCTACCTGGTCGGCGCCGGGCCCGGGGACCCGGGCCTGCTCACCGTGCGGGGGGCGGAAGTCCTGGCCCAGGCGGACGTGGTGGTCCACGACCGGCTGTCCGAGGCCTCCCTCCTCGACCTCGCGCCCCGGCACGCCGAGCGCATCGACGTGGGCAAATCCCCTGGCGCACCCATTCCCCAGGACGAGATCAACGCCGTGCTCATCGAACGGGGACGGGCGGGCAAGCACGTCGTCCGCCTCAAGGGAGGTGACCCCTTCGTGTTCGGGCGGGGGGGCGAAGAAGCGGCCGCCCTGCAGGCGGCGGGCGTGCCCTTCGAGGTCGTGCCCGGTATCACCTCGGCGCTCGCCGTACCCGCCTACGCCGGGATCCCCGTGACCCACCGGGGTCTGGCTACGTCCTTCACCGTCGTCACCGGGCACAGCCGTCACGCGGTCGACGCCGACATCAACTGGGAGGCCGTGGCCCACGCCGGGGGAACGCTCGTGGTCCTGATGGGTGTCGCCCATAGGGCCGAGATCGCCGGCAGGCTGATGGCTGCCGGACTCGCCCCGGAAACGCCGGTCGCTGCCGTGCGCTGGGGCACGCGGCCCGTCCAGCAGACCGTCCGCACGACGCTGTCCCGCCTGGGCGACACCGTGCTCGAGCCGCCGGTGACCATCGTGATCGGCCCGGTCGCCGCCTTGGACCTGCGCTGGTTCGAGGACCGCCCGCTTCTCGGGCGTCGGGTTGTCGTCTGCCGGGCGCGGGAGCAGGCGTCCGGGCTGGTGGACCGCCTGCGCCAGTTGGGGGCGGAGACCGTCGAGGTCCCGACCATCGAGGTCGCGGATCCGGTCGACGCCGGCGCCTCGCTGGTTGCCGCGGCGCGCCGGGTCCGCACGTTCGACTGGGTGGCCTTCACGTCCGTCAACGCCGTCGAGCGGTTCTTCGCAACCGTGCACGACGCGCGCGCCCTCGGGGACGTCAGGGTCGCCGCCATCGGTCCCGGTACCGCCGCCGCCCTGGCCGTCCGAGGGGTCGTCGCCGACCTGACCCCGGAACGCTCGGTGGCCGAGAGCCTGGTCGAGGCGTTCCCCGCGCCCGAGGGGCCCGGCCGGGTCCTGCTTCCCCAGGCTGCCGCCTCCCGTCCCGTTCTGGCCGAGGGCCTCAACGCCAAGGGCTGGGAGGTCGAGGTCGTCACCGCGTACCGGACCCTCCCCGCCGCCCCCGCCCCCGAC
>JALZEC010000254.1 GCA_030862235.1 Actinomycetota bacterium
GCCGGATCCTCCGCCCTGGGGGCGCCCTGATTGTCACGACGCCGAACGACGAACAGCTGGCTCAGGCGGAGTCGATCTGCCCGGACTGTGGCTGCATCTTCCATCCCGTCCAGCACGTTCGATCGTGGGACAAGGACTCCCTCTCCAGGAAGATGCGTGAGTTCGGCTTCAGTACCGTGACCTGCCGGCCGCTCTACCTGCAGCGCACGGCGCTGCAGACGTTGGTCCTCTCAGCGCTCGCCCGAGGTCTCCGCAAGCGGCTGCCGAACCTGATGTTCATCGGCAGGAAGCAGTCTTGAGCAGGAGTTGCCCGATCAGAGCCCGCGCCGCGGGCAGCGTGCCGAGATGACCGACAGGGGGAGAGGACCAGGGTCCACCGCCCTTGCCGCGACCCGCCGCGGGGCTCTGGTCGTGGTTGACCAAGGGGTGTCGTCGCTTACGAACTTCGGGCTGTCGGTGGTGGTCCTCCGCGCCGTCGGGCCCCGCGAGTTCGGCGCCTTCACCCTGATGGTCGCGACCTACATGATCGCCCTTTGCATCTGGCGCGCGTTAGGGGGCGATCCGCAGCTCGTCCGGCACAGCCACGGTTCGCTCTCAGAGGGACGAGAGGCGAGCCGGGCGGCAGCGGGGCTGGCGCTCGTCATCGGTCTCGTAGGCGGCGCCGTCCTTTTTGTCGCCTCCTTGGCGATCGGTGGTCTTTTCGGTTCGGCGCTGGTGCACCTGGCCGTGGTCCTGCCCGGGTTGCTGTTGCAGGACGCCTGGCGCTACACGTTCTTCGCCGCCCACGCCCCCGCTCGGGCGCTGGTGAACGATCTGGCGTGGGCGGTGTCGCAGATCGCTCTCACCGCTTGGGTTCTGCTGGACGGGCAGGGTGACATGGCGATGTTCATCCTCGCATGGGGCGGGTCAGCGACCTTGGCCGCCGTGCTGGGCGCGTGGCAGGCGGGTGTCCTGCCCCAACCCACTCAGGCGTGGGCGTGGCTCCAAGACCACCGAGACCTGGGTCCTCGCTTCGTCGCCGAGGCGACCATCGCGCTGGCGGCCTGGCAGGGAGGACTCGTCGCCATCGGGGCGGTCGCCGGGCTGGCAGTGCTCGGGACCGTGAACGCCGCCCGGACCTTCTTGGGCCCGTTCAACCTCCTCGCCCTGGGCGTTGTGGGATTCGCGGTTCCCGAGGGCGCAGCCATCTGGCGCCGATCACCGCACCGGCTCCGCCGGATGATCGCCATGCTCGGCGGCGGGCTGGCGGTGATGGCCCTGCTCTGCACCGCCGTCCTCCTCCTCGTGCCCGAGCGGGCGGGGATCGAAGTCCTGGGGGAGACATGGCCGAGCGCGAGGGCCATCCTCCTCTTCGTCGGTCTCTGGGCAGCGGCCGAGAGCCTGGGTCAGGGACCGCGCATCGGCCTCATGGTGTTGGGGGCCTCGAAGGCAGTCCTGCGGGCGCGAGCGGTGACCGCTCCCCTCATCCTCGCCGGCGGGCCCATCGGCGCCGCCTGGGGAGGAGCGCGTGGGGCGGCGATCGGCCTGGCGCTCGCCCACCTCGCCGGCGCCCGGTACTGGTGGCACGAGTTCAGTTCGACCTACGGCGACTCTCTGAATGAGAGATCGTCGGAGCGAGACGCGGAGAGCGGGGTCCACGCCGCGTCCTTGGACGAGGTGGAACCGTGGCTGGCGGCCGCTGAGGGAGAGTTGTCGGGATGAGGCCGTCGCGTCGGGAGCTGATCGTTGGTGCCACCGGTGCGGGCGCTGTCCTCGGCGCGGGCGGGCTGACGCGAGCCGAGCGCGCCCTCGCTGCTCAGGCGGAATCGGTCAGCGTGAAGGACTACGGGGCCGTCGGTGACGCCGTGGCCGATGACACCGCCGCCATCAGAGCTGCCATGGAGGCGACGCTTGGCGCTGAGCTCACACTGCGGGGAGGGAGGCTCCTCTTTCCCAAAGGCGTCTACCGGATCACCGATACGTTGACGATCGCTCAGGCGTCCGCCTTCATTGAAGGGGTGGGATGGAGCAGCAGCTTGCCGAGCCTGAGCCCTGGCGTCCGCGGATCGGTCTTGGCCTGGGACGGTCCTCCTGGGCGCCCCATGCTGCGCCTCGACTACTGCTGGGGAACGACGATTTCCGGCCTGAGGTTCGTCGGCAAGTCGTCGTCGAAGCCCTCTGCCGCCGTGTCATTGAGGAACGTGACCGGGAACCCGAGCCTGAGCAACTACAACTCCCTGGTGAACCTCTGGGTGGGCAACCTGAGCGGCTACGACGCCGACGCGGAGAGGAATCAGTTCGAGAACGGGATCCTTCTCGAGGGCGACGACCTTCACAACGACACGAATCTCTTCCGCAACCTCGTTATCTACGGGTGTGACGTCGGCGTCAGCATCATGCACCAGCAGTACGTGCGCAACCACTTCGCCACCCTGCGTACCTTCGACTGTGGTGTCGGCTTCAGCACCAACGCGACCATCTCCACGTCCGGTGACAACTGGGTGATGACCAACAGTTCGGTGACCGACATCAGCCTCGGTTTTGCCGCCCGGCTGAGCGTTGACGGGTTCTCCAGCGAGTGCGCCCATCGTCTCGCCCAGAGCGACTCCTCGTCGCTCACCATCCGGGACGGCTACTGGCAGATCGGGCCGAGGATGGCGTCCGACGGTGTCGTCATCGACGGACGGGGAGGCCAGGGCCGCTCCTTCCTTCGGCTCGAGGACTTCGACTTCACCGGGCAGAGCTCCACGCCGGCACGGATCCAGTGGGATCCGGTGTCGCAAGTCTTCCTGAGTAACGTCGTGGGCGTTCGCCAAGCGTGAGCCGGTGGCTTCCCACGCGATGGCCGCTGGACCGCCTCGTCGCCACGAGCCTCCAGCTCGCCCTGTCTCCGTTGTTGGCAGTGGTCGCCGCGTTGGTTCGTCGGCATGACGGTGGACCCGCGCTGGTGCGAGTCCCCAGAG
>JALZEC010000256.1 GCA_030862235.1 Actinomycetota bacterium
GAGGAGGCCGGGGTTGGGGCCCCGGCCGGGAGGGCGGCGCCAGCCGCCCCAGCAAGCACGGAGGGGGGGCTGCAGCCGACGGTCGGTTCGTCCGGCCGCGCCGCCCCCTCCTGTTCCGCCGCCCAGACCGGGGATAGACGGCCGGATCGTGTCGCGTTTCCCGGGCGCGGTCAATACGTGTAGGCAGCATTTACCTCCGAGACCGCAAACGACTCCGCCCCCCGGCCGCCGCGCCTTCCTGCCAACATCTGGTGCGTGGAGAGGGTCGTCCTTGCCGCCATCATCGTGGTCGTCGCTGTCGTCCTCGCCGTGATCGTCGAGCGTCGCCGGCCGGCGCCGCCCACGCAGGCCCGATGGTCGACGCCGGCCCAGCTCGACCGCGCCGACTTCGACCGCCCCGACGCTCCTTGGCTGGTCGCGGTGTTCACTTCGGCCACGTGCGAGACCTGCGCCCTGACCCGGGACAAAGCCGTCGTCCTGGCCAGCGACGACGTGGTGGTGCAAGAGGTCGAGGTCTCCGCCAGGAAGGACCTGCACGAGCGCTACCAGATCGAGGCCGTCCCGATCGTCCTCCTGGCCGACCGCGAGGGCGTGGTACAGGCGTCGTTCGTCGGTCCTCCCACCGCGACCGACTTGTGGGCGGCCGTCGCTCGGGCCCGCGAGGCTGGGGGAGCCAGTCCAGGCCCCCTCTGCTGACGCCGGCCGGCCACCCGTCAGTTGTGCCGGCACGCACGGTTTCGGTGAGTGGTTGCCCAACGGTCGGACGGCGCGCCCCTCCGAGGTTCGGAGAGGGGCCGGTGCTACCGTGCGCCAGGGATGCGTCTCGACACGACGAGCGCGGGGTCACTTGCCGAAGGTGGTCCCTCCGAAGTCCCGGCCACGCTCGGACCTCAGGTCATCCCCGAGCAGGTTTCGCCCCTTGCCCCGCCCGCACAACCACTGCGCGGTCGCCGGTTCCTCCGTTCGCCGGCCGCACCCCTCGCCGCGATAGCGGCCGCCGTCGCTGTCTTCTCGGCCGGCTGGCCTGGCGCCCTGGCCCTCGATGGGCCCGGCATCGCCATGTACGTCCGCCTGGCCGTGGACCACCTCCAGCACGGAGGCTCCGTCCCCTACTGGATGCCCGAGCTGTGGGCCGGCACCCCCGCCTGGGCCCTCGCCCCGTCGTTCCAGGTGCTGGCTCTGGTGCCGGCCGCACTCCTGTTCGGGGAGGACGGGTCGGTGAAGCTGGCGATGCTCGCCTCCCAGATCCTCGGAGGGTGGGGCGCCTTCGTCCTCGCCCGATCACTGTGGCCGGGGCACGGCCGGATCCTCCTCCCGCTGGCCGCAGGCACGTTCTACGCGCTGCACCCGCTGTTCCTGTCGCACGGCGCCCTGTTCGGCGACCAGACGTCGGTCACGGTGATGGCCATCACGCCATGGCTGGCGTGGAGCGTCCGTCGCGCCTTCCAGGGCGGCAGTCGGCGGTACGCCGTGCTCGGAGGGCTCCTGGCCGCCCTGGCCGTCCTCGAGCAGGCGGAGCATGCCTACGGCCTGGCCCTGCTGTGCTTCTTCCAGCTGTGCATCGAACTGGCCCGCGCCCGCCGGGCCCGCCGCAGCCAGGGGGCTGGCCAGGACGAAGGCGGCGAGGGCGAAGGCCCGAGCGTCCGCCACGTGCTCACCCAGGCGGCCACGGTTGTAGCCGTGGGGTTCGGCGCCATCGCCTTCTGGCTGGTCCCGTTCGTCGCCCTGCACAAGTGGTTCGTGCTGAGCCCGCCGGAGATGGTGCGCACCGTCCTCGTCGACGGCATGGCCTCCGTCCTGGGGCGCGAGCCGGGCACGTTCCTCGAGCGGGCCTCGCCGATCCAGGGCGCGGTCACATTCGACCGCGACCTGCTGGGTGGCAACTTCTACCTGAGCTGGGCCCTGCTCGTGCCCACCTTCGTCGCCGCTGCCTTCCTGGCCCGGCGGGACGAGGACGGGCACCTGACGGCGGTGCTCCTCACCGGCGGCGTGGGCGTCTGGCTGTCCAGCGCCGGCGTGCCGCTGGCCGAGAGCGGGCCCGCCCAGCGAGGCAACTTCCTCGCCTTCCTCGCCATCGGCGGGGTGACGGGGATGCTGGTGGGCAGCTTTCTCCGACGGGTCACGTCGGGGCGAGCGGCGGTCGTGTCTGGAGCAGCGGCCCTGCTCCTCCTGCTCACCGTCCCCTACCTGACCCCCTTCCTCGCCCTCCAGCGCGTCATCCCTCTGCTGTCGAGCATCCGGTTCCCACGCTTCTATCCGGTCGCCGCCCTCAGCCTGGCCCTGGGAGCGGCCTTCGCCCTGCGCCTTCTGCGGGACGCGCTCACCGCCCGCTGGCCGCACCGCGCCCTCCCGGTGTCGGCGACGGCGGCCGCCCTCCTGGTGGGGGCGTTCCTGGTGGATATCGCGCCGTACCGCAGCTTCTATCGGGTACGCCCCCCGGAAGACGACGGTGCCTACGCCCAGGCGGCGGAGACGCTGCGAGCGGTGGGGAGCGACTTCCGGGTCGCCACCGGCAAGTTCGGCGACCCCCGGCTCATCGACTCGCTGCTCGGCGCCGGGCAGGACCTCTCCGTCGGCTGGCCCCACCCCATCGCCGGACGCCAGCTGTGGCGGCTCACGGGCGAGACGATCATCACCCCACCCGGGTACCGGGAGGCAGCCCTCGCCCTCTCCGCCACCGCCTACTTCGCCACCGAGCAGGTGGAGGATGCGGGACGCCCCACCGAACGGGTGACCCACGTCCGCCTGGACCGCAACCCGCGCGCCATGCCCCTGGTTCGCGCCTACCGCTCGGCCCTCCTCGTCCAGGACTCCTCCGTCGCCCCCGAGCTGGCCGTCTCCCTCGCGCCTCGCAACATCGGACTCGTCACCGGGGGCGAGCAGGTGGCGGCCGCCCTGACCCCCCTGGGCCCCGGCCGGCTCGAGACGATCGCCGCAGCCGAGGTGTGCGACGGCACGCCACACGGACCACCGCCGGTCGCCCACGAGGTCGCCATGGCCTGCGGGATGCACCCCTGGATCGGGGTACTGGGTGGCTTCGAATTCCCGGCGGTGGCCGCCGACGTGGGCGCCGTCTTCCGCTCTCCGGCCGACGGGCTGGAAGGGATCGGCGTGTGGCTCGACCGGGCCCCCCTCGGCGCCGAGCTCTCCCTGCGCGAGCTCCTCGCCGACGGGCGGCTCGGCCGCGAGGTGGCCCACGCCGCCCCTTCGAGCCTCGCCCCGGACGCCACCGGGCTGTACGCCTTCCGCTTCGACCCCGTGGAGGGCTCGGCGGCCAAGGACTACGCCTTCCTCCTGGCGTGCCCGCGGTGCAAGCCGGGGGACGAGCCGCGGATGGTGGTCAGCACCACGCCCCGCGGGCCCGGCAACTTCACCCGGGGAGGACACCTGCGCACGGACGCGGCCGCCGCCTTCGTCCCGCTCTACGCCGGCCACCCCGCAGCCGATGCCCCCACGACAAGGCTGGAGGCGCGCCGGAACGGGCCTGGGCGCTGGGACATCCACGTGTCCGGCGACGAGAGCGCCCTGGTCGTGGTCAACGACGCCTACTTCCCCGGCTGGCAGGCCCGCGTGGACGGGAAGCGGACGCCTGTCGTCCAGGCCGACGGTGCATTCCTCGGGATCGCCGTCGGGCCCGGGGACCACCGGATCGAGCTGAGCTACACCGTCCCCCCTGCCGCCGTCCTAGGCCGGCTGATCACGGCGGGGACGTTCCTCGCCCTCCTCCTCGCCGTGCCCCTCTCCCGCCGCCGCCGGGCCAGGACGGCGGTCCCGGCCCAGACGGTCGGCCCGCTGACGAC
>JALZEC010000267.1 GCA_030862235.1 Actinomycetota bacterium
CCTCGCCCCTCTCGCGCCCCTGCCCGCAGCGCTCGTAGGCGAGCACGTCTGGCGGGGACGGCAGCACGACGAGGTCCCCGCCCCCGAGGGCGGGGCTCGCCCGGCGGGCGGCCAGGAGCCGCCGGTACAGGTGGAGGATGGAAGCCGGATCGGCCCGTTGTGACTCGGCGTTGCGCACCTCGGGCTCGGGGGGCCAGGGCAGCCACGGGTCGTCGACGCCCCACCCGTGGTCGGGCTCCGGTGTCCAGGGCACCGGCGCCCGGCAGCCGTCGCGCCCGCCGGGGTCGACCACGCGCTCGGCCGGGATCACGGCGTCCTCCAGCCCCAGCTCCTCCCCGGCGTAGAGGAACGGCGTCCCCCGCAGCGTCAGGAGGAGCACGGCCGCCGCCCGGGCGCGCGCTTCGGAGCCATAACGCGTGCGGTGGCGCGTGTTGTCGTGGTTGGACAGGGTCCACGTCGGCCACCCCCCGATCGCGTCGAGCTCGGCCGCGACCCGGGCCAGGGTTGCCCGCCAGGCGTCCGCCGTCCACGGCGCGTACAGCGACGTGAAGTCGAACGCCAGGTGGAGCTCGTCGCCCTGCCCCAGGTAGCGGGCCACCTGCTCCGTGGCCAGCAGGTACACCTCGCCCACCGTCACCGGCTCGTGCGGGTAGGCGTCTACCAGCTTCCGTAGGTCCCGCAGGACGGGATGGACGTCGGGGTGGTCGTTGGTCGTCGACCGGGGGAGGACGGTGCCCGGCGGGTCGTCGGGCAGGTCCGGGTCCTTGAGCATGCCGTGCACGACGTCGATGCGGAACCCGTCGACGCCCCGGTCGAGCCAGAAGCGCAGGACGCCGTACATCGCCTCCACCAGCTCCGGGTTGCGCCAGTTCACGTCCGGCTGCTCGGGGAGGAAGAGGTGGAGGTACCACTGCTGCGTTCGCTCGTCCCACGTCCAGGCGTCGCCCCCGAAGGCGGCCTTCCAGTTGTTGGGCTTGCCGCCTCCGGGACGGCTGTCGCGCCAGATGTACCAGTCCCGTTTCGGGCTGTCCCGGGACGAACGGCTCTCCAGGAACCAGGGGTGGCGGTCGGACGTGTGGTTCGGGACCCAGTCGATGATGAGCCGGATGCCCCGAGCGTGCGCCTCGTCGAGCAGGTTGTCGAAGTCGGCGAGCGTGCCGAATAGGGGGTCGACGTCGCAGTAGTCGGCCACGTCGTAGCCGAAGTCGGCCATAGGGGAGGGGTAGAAGGGGCAGACCCAGATGGCGTCGACCCCGAGCCATTCCAGGTGGTCGAGATGGCGCCGCGCCCCCTCCAGATCACCCACCCCGTCCCCGTTGGAGTCGGCGAACGAGCGCGGGTAGATCTGGTAGAAGACGGCTTCGCGCCACCAGGGTCCGGCCATGTTCTCCCAGGCTAGGGGCGGGGTACAGTCGCCCTCGATATTGGCGATGCGCGGCGAACCGCCGCGGTCCCGGCGAGGAGGACCGGCGTGAAGAAGCTGCTTGCCCTGACGGTCGGTGTTTGGGTGCTCGGGTTGTCGCCCCAGGCCATGGCCCAGGTGAACAACAACAATACGAACAACAACACGAACAACAACGTGAACGTGAACGTCAACCGGGTGAACGTGGGGGGTGACCGGATCAACATCAACACCGCTCCCCCTCGACCGGTCTTCCACCACCCTGTCCACCACCCCGTCCACCACCCCGCCCACCATCCCGTCGTCCACCGGGTCCCGGTCCACCACCCCTTCCCCGTGCCCGCTCAGACCCAGAGCCAGTCTCAGCAGCAGGGCCAGCGCCAGGCGACGCCGTTCGGCCACCAGAGCCAGTTCCAGCGCCAGAGCCAGACGCAGAGCCAGTCAACCTGGTGGTGGAGGTTCGGTCCGAACCAGTCGCAGAGCCAGGGCCAGTCGCAGTCGCAGCGCATCCGGTAGCGGCGGGGAGCCACAACTAGGCTGGTCGTCGATGCCCGGACAGCGGCCCTACTTCGAGTACGACCAGGACGGCGAGCTGAAGCAGATCGAGGCCGACACCTGGATGCAGGTCGGCGACCAGATCATCTTTGCCAAGTACGTCATGACCCCCGAGGGACGGCGCGAGGAGGAGATCGCCCGGGTCTCCGGCGTCGACTACCGAAGCATCAACCGCGTCATCCCCTAGGTCGACCTTGATCCGCCCGAGGGTCGGCCCCCGGCTCGGGCTCTCTGCCGTCCTGACCCTCGGCCTGCTCGTCGCCACCTGCACGGGCGAGAGCGAGCCGCTCGGTGTGCGGGAAGCGACCTCCCGCGTCGACCCGAGCTTCGTGGGCCGGGTCGAGGGGACGGACGCTTTCTTCGGCATCGGCCAGCCGGGCGGTGGGGCGCAGGTGGTGGCCTACCTGTGCGACGGCGACCCCTCTGACGTCGGCAGGAAGGGCGCCACCAGCGAGTGGTTCGTGGGCGTCAGGTCTGACGACGACATCGACCTCACCTCCCGCAACGGCGTCCAGCTGCAGGCCCGGTTCGAAGGCGACGTCGTGCGGGGCACCCTCACCTTTCAGGGCGGCCGCGCCCTCGAGTTCACGGCCGAGCAGGCCGAGGGGGACGAGGCCGGGCTCTACCGGGAGGAGGCCTCCGTCGGCGACGCCGCCTACCTCCTGGGCTGGGTGGTGCTCAACGACGGCAAGGCGAGGGGGAGCAGCTTCCCGCCCTTCATTCGCTGCGCCGGGCCCCTCGGCGCCCCGTTGGGGCGTGTTTTCGGCCGCATCTGCCCCTGACCGGGCTCAAGCCCGCCCCGCTCGATGCCGATACATGCCCGATGTTTCTGGACCGGGGAGGCACCGTGGACATTCGGGCGTGGGCTGAGCAGCGGGTCTGCTACTCGCGGGCTCGGCGGGGACGGTTCGAGCGGGGAGCGCAGATCGGCGAGTGCGGTCTGGTCGAAGCCATGGCCTTCGCCATCGCCCGCCGGCAGGCTCGGGGGAGCGCGCCGGTCGGCCTTCCGGCCCCCGCACCGGCGCGGGCTCGGCGAGCGTTGGTCGCCCCACCACCCGCCGCCTGAGTCGGCCGAGCCGTCGGGCGAGTCTAACCCTCGCGCGCTCCGGGTGGGCGTAGGTCCACGCGGAGCACCAGGACGCCGTCTTCGATGGTGCCCATCGCGTCGCCCAGCATGGAGAAGTCCTGGAAGTCGAGCTGCATCTGCTGGATGATCCGGCGGCGCTCGGGGCCCTCGACGGGGGGCATGCCCCGGTTCTTCACCGCCCGGGCCCGCTCCCGGAACCGCGCGATCATGGCGTCGACGTCGAACTCTCCGGCCATACCGCGCACGGTAGCGGGGTAGCTGACCCCACTTCCCGGGGTAAACTGCCGACGTCCTCGCAGCCGCTCGAGCCGGGAGCACGGACGTGAAAAAGGGACGCCATCGCCGCTTCGAAGAAGCGCGTGCGCTGAAGCGCAGCACCGAGGGGATAGTCGAGCCTTGCCCCGAGTGCGGCGCCGCTCCCGACGACGACCACGCGTCCTGGTGCCTCTTCGAGGAGGAGGACGAGGAGGACGAGGGCGGCCCCGCCTTCGGCGAGATGCGCTACTAGCTCCCCCCCGACTCCTCGCCCCCACCACCCGTTTTCCGGGGCCGCAACAGCGCCCCCACCGCCCGTTTTCCGGCGCCGAAACCACTTCCGGCGTCGAACCCCACCAAATCGGTGGTTTCGGCGCCGCAGAACCGGCGGCAAGCCTTAGGCGCGCCGCACCGCCGGGTGGGGGAGGGGCACGCTGCCTGCTTCCCGCTCGTCCAGGTACTCGGCCAGCAGCTTGTACACCTCGTCGCCCACGAGGGCGGCGAGCTCGTCGGCCATGGCCCGGTACACGGGCTCTGACCCGGTGAACGCCTCGGGTGCCTCCGTGCACCACCAGTGGAACTCGGCGCCACCCGCTCCCCAGTGGGCGCGGCCCCACTCGGTCACGGTAGACGTCACCCGGCCGCCCCCCTCCTCCCGGTCGTCCCGGCGCAGGGGGAGCTGCCAGCACACGTCGGGCTTGAGG
>JALZEC010000278.1 GCA_030862235.1 Actinomycetota bacterium
CAGGGTCTCCAGGGTGGAGTGCTCCAGATGGTGAACCACGGGATCTCCACCGGCGCCCTCTTCCTGCTGGTGGGGATGATCTACGAGCGCCGGCACACCCGCCAGATCGCCGACTTCGGCGGGCTCCAGCGGGTGGCGCCGCTCTTCGCCGCCGTCTTCACCGTCGTCATGCTCTCGTCCATCGGTCTCCCCGGGCTCAACGGGTTCGTGGGGGAGTTCCTGGTGCTGGTTGGGAGCTTCGTCAGCCGCCGCTGGTGGGCGGTGGCAGCCACGGCTGGGGTCATCCTCGCTGCCGTCTACCTCCTGTGGGCCTACCAGCGGGTGTTCCACGGGCGGCCCGAGGGGGAGAACGCCCGGTTCCCGGAGATGACGTGGAAGGAGCGGTGGGTCATGGCCCCGCTCGTCGTGCTCATCGTGCTGCTCGGGGTGTTTCCCAAGCCGGTCCTCGACCGGATCGAGCCGGCGGTCGACCGCCTGATCACCCACGTCCAGGAGAACTCCGACTACGAGCAGCCGGCCGTCGCCGCCGGCACCGAGGCGAGGGAGTAGGAGCACCGCGTGTTCGCCAAGCCCGAGGTCGCGTGGAGCCAGCTCGCCCCTGAGCTCATCCTCGTGGGCGGCGCGTTGGCCCTGCTGCTGGCCGGCACGTTCTTCCGCCAGCGCGGGTTCGGCACCGGCTACGCCATCTTCACCCTCGCTGTGGTGGCGGCTGCCCTGCTGGCGACCTGGGCCCTGTGGGGGGAGGTGGCGGCCGAGGGCGGCCAGCCCCGTCTGGCCGTGGCCGATGCCGTGGTGCTGGACGGGTTCGGCCTGTTCATGACCGTCGTCATCTGCAGCTCGGTGTTCCTCGGCGTGCTCCTTTCCGACGGCTACCTGGCTCGGGAGCGACTCGACCGGCCCGACTTCTACGTCCTGATGCTCCTCTCCGCCTCGGGCGGGATCCTGATGGCCAAGGCGAACGACCTGATCCTCGTGTTCCTCGGGCTCGAGGTCCTGTCCATCGCCCTCTACGTCCTGTCGGGCTACCACCTGCGGAGGACGCAGTCCCTCGAGGCCTCGATCAAGTACTTCGTGCTCGGAGCGTTCTCGTCCGCCTTCTTCCTCTACGGGGTCGCCCTCGCCTATGGCGCCACCGGTTCGACCAACCTCGGAGTGATCTCCGCCTTCCTGCGGGCCGAGACGGTGACGTCCTCGGGTGTCTTCCTCGGCGGGCTGGCCTTTCTCCTCGTCGGCCTGGGGTTCAAGGTGGCTGCTGTGCCCTTCCACATGTGGACGCCCGACGTGTACCAGGGCGCTCCCACCCCGGTGACCGCCTTCATGGCTGCCGCAGCCAAGGCCGCTGGCTTCGCTGCCTTGCTGCGGATCTTCTTCTCGACCTTCGGGGACAACCGCCTCGACTGGCAGCCCATCGTCTGGGTGCTCGCCGTGCTGAGCATGGTGGTGGGGTCGGTGCTGGCCGTCGTCCAGACGGATGTGAAGCGGATCCTCGCCTACTCCTCGATCGCCCACGCCGGATACATCCTGATCGGGCTCCAGGCGGCGAACTCGCTGGGCATCGCCGGATCCCTCTTCTACCTCCTGGCCTACACGTTCATGATCCTGGGGAGCTTCGGGATCGCCACCCTGGTCGGCCGGCGGGGCGACGATCGCCACAGCCTGGACGACTACCGGGGGCTCTCCAGTTCACGGCCGGGTCTCGCCTTCCTGTTCACCGTGTTCCTGCTGGCCCAGGCCGGCGTTCCCCTCACGTCGGGGTTCCTGGCCAAGTTCTACGTGATCTCCGCCGCAGTGGAGGCGAACTCCTACGCCATCGCCATCATCGCCATGGTGGCGGCGGTCGTCGCCGCCTTCTTCTACCTGCGGATCATCGTCTTCATGTACATGGCGGAGGACGAGGCCCCGGAGGGGTACGGCGAGGAGCGGCTGGAGCCGGCCACCGAAGCCGAGGCCGGCGGGGAGGCGAGGCGGGCGGAACCGGACGCCGAGCCCGTCCCGATCCCCGTCGGTGCCGGGATTGCCCTCGGCCTGGCTGTGGCCTTCACCCTGGTCGTCGGGTTCCTCCCCGAGGCGGTGCTCGACTTCGCCCGCCACGCGACGCTCCTGCGGCTGTAGGGCTAGGGACGTGGCCGTGGGCCCGGCCCGGTCGGCGGGGGAGGCGTGGTGACGCATCCGCCCTCCTTGCCGATGATGCGCAGGGCGAGCCGATCCCCTGCCGAGAACTCGGCCCGACCGGTCTGGCCGCCGAGTTCGGCGAACATCAGCTGCCGCTGGTCGGAAACGTGGCCGAGTCCGAGGATGTGGGCCAGCTCGTGGAGGATCACCCGGCCCCAGGTCGCCCCCGGACCGAACCCGCTCGGAAGGGGCTCACCCTCCGCCGTCACCGCGTCCACATTGAGCACCAGGTAGCCGCTCACGTAGGCGTCGCCCACGCGCTGCGGGCGCCCGCCGCCCGGGTTCTCCGGGCCGAGACGAACGCTCTGTCCGTGGCCCCAGGCGATCAGAATGGGCGCCCAGCGCTGGCCGTAGAGGTCGGGTTGGTAAGGGGAACGGCCGAAGGCGGTCACCGCCGCCTCCGCCGACGGCCCGTCGTTGACGAAGGTGATCCCGGTCGCCTCAGACAGCTGCTGGAAGGCCGTCGCTATGTCTCGGGCCCCCCCGAGGGGTGCCATCTGATCGCTCACCACGTAGTGGATTGGCTCGCACGGGTTGAACCGCACGGGATGGCAGCCATCCGCCTGCGCTTCGAGGAAGGCGTACTGCTCGGGGGTGCGGGCGCCGGGTCGCTGGACCCCGTGGGGGTCCGCGGCCAGGTGCCCCTGCACCGGGCACTTGGGGAGGGTGGGCCGGACATTGCTGGTTACGTCATCGAACCCTGCCTCTTCGCCGCCGCCGCAGCCGCCGGCGAGGACTACGGCCGCCAGGAGCACCGCCCGCCACCACCCTCTCCGAAGCTTCGCCTTTCCCGCCATTCGCCGACCAGGGTAGGGAGCCACGTCCTCAGCCGGCTCAGGTTTTCCGACCGTGAAACCGTTCACTAGTCTCACGGGCAGTGTCGACGTTCTTCCGGCAGTACCTGACCGTCACGCTCTTCGCCGTGGCCGCCGTCGCCATGGTGGGCGCCATGCTCGGCGTCGGGCGACTCGTCCGGCCCGTGCGCCCCCAGCCACAGAAGTACATCAACTACGAGTCGGGCGTCGATCCGGTCGGCTTCGGCTGGACCCAGAGCCAGATCCGGTACTACGTCTTCGCCCTTCTCTTCGTCATGTTCGACGTCGAGGCGGTCTTCATCTTCCCCTGGGCCATCCGGCTCGAGGCGTTCGGCGTCTTCGGGCTCGTGGAGATGGCCGTTTTCATCCTCATCCTGGCGCTCGGGCTCGTGTACGCCTGGCGCAAGGGTGTCCTGCGCTGGGTCTAGAGGTCGTCTGTGGGCATCGTCGAGCGGGGAACGCTCAACAAGAAGATCTTCAAGCCCCTCACCGCGCTGCTGAACTACAGCCGCAAGTACTCGCTCTGGGTTTACCAGTGGGGGCTGGCATGCTGCGCCATCGAGATGGGGGCCGCCTTCGGCTCCCCCCGGTATGACGTCATGCGCCTGGGCGTCATCCCGTTCCCGGCCGGCCCGCGTCAGGCCGACCTGGTCGTGATCTCGGGGACGGTCACCGACAAGATGGCCCCGCCCATCCGCCGGCTGTGGGAGCAGATGCCCGATCCGAAGTACGTCATCTCTATGGGCTCGTGCGCCAACTGCGGCGGCCCGTACTGGGACTCGTATTCGGTCACCAAAGGGGTCGACCAGATCATCCCCGTCGACGTGTATGTACCCGGGTGCCCGCCCCGCCCGGAGGCGCTGCTCGAGGGAATTGTCCTGCTCCAGCAGCGGATCCAGAACGAAGACATGGCCGAGCGCTGGCGAGGTGAGCCGATTGTCGTCCGTTGACCAGCCCGAGGCTCCGCCGGCAGAGGGGCCGGCGGAGACTGAGGAGACCGCCCCCGAGGCCGAGGAAGATCGCTACCGGGACATCCTCGAGGCCCTCAAGACCGAGTTGGGAGACGGGTTGGTCGAGTCCCACGCCCAGCGGGGCGACCTCTGGGTGCGGGTCGGCGCTGACGCCTGGAAACGGACGGCCGAGGTCTGCCGCCACCAGCTCGGTTTCGACTATTTCTGCTACCTCTCCGGCATCGACTGGATGCCCCACACCTGGCCCAACCCCAAGGTGGTGGAGGGGGAGGGCGAGGAGGAGGCCGAGCCCGAACCGGAGCCCTCGCCGTCCACCGGAGAGGGGGGCAAGTACGAGACTGGGGTGACCGGCGGTGACACACGCTTCCAGGTCTTCGCCCGCCTGTACTCGACCACCCGGCACCTGGGCGTGACGTTCAAGGCCGACCTCGACGACACGACCCCCAAGGTCGCCACCATCTCCGACGTCTACCCAGGGGCGGACTGGCACGAGCGGGAGACCTGGGAGATGTATGGGTTCGACTTCGTGGGCCACCCGAACCTCGTCCACATCTACCTGCCGTCGGCGTTCGAGGGCTTCCCCCTCCGCAAGGACTTCCCCCTCCTGGCCCGTGAGGTCAAGCCCTGGCCCGGCCTGGTCGACGTCGAGCCTTTCCCGCCCGGCACGGACGAGGACGGGAGCGGCGGGTCCGGCTCCGACGGGGGCGACTCC
>JALZEC010000286.1 GCA_030862235.1 Actinomycetota bacterium
ACGTCAGCCGTCGGGCTGGGCCGAGCCCGGTTCGAGACGGCGGACTTCGACGCGGCCGGCCATCCGCTCGATCTGATGCCGATCGCCCGTGGCCAGCCCCCTCCTGGTCACGTTGAGCGCGGCGGCAGCTGCGGCGAGGCAAAGGGCGTCCTCGAGCCCGTGACCGCGGGCGAGGGCGGCGGCCAGGCCGGCGGTCATGGAATCTCCCCCTCCTCTGGTGTCAACCGGCTGCAACGGAGGGACCGCGACTTCGACGGGCGTGTCATCGACTATGGCCAGGGTCGGTCGATCGGCGCGCGACACCACCACGTTGACCGCGCCGTCGGCTCGCAATTGACGCATCGCCTTCAGCAGCTGCTCCTCGTCGTCATCGTCGATGCGCTCGTCCTTCCTGAGCTGCTCGTGGCTGACCTTGAGCACATCGACGCCCCCCTCAAGCGCCGCGCTGAGCTGGTCCCCCGACAGGTCCGCCACCACAGTGGCGCCGTTGGCCCTGACGTCCTCGGCGAGACGGCGGTACACGTCGACCGGGACGACATCGGGCGAGGGCGTGCCCGTCAGCACACACACGCCGGCCTCGAGCGCCTCGAGTATGACGGCTCCGTAGAGCTGGTCCACCTCGTGGCGGGAGAGCGGGGGAGGGCTCATCTGGGCGACCACCTCGCGTTCGCCGCTGCGACGGTCATGGACGTAGGCGGCGTTGGCCGCCTCGGAGGTGATGGCTACTAGCTCCATGTCCTCCCTCTCCACCAGGACCTGCAGGAGCAGGCCGGTCTCCCCCCCGAAGCAGCCGCACAGCCTCACCGGGACACCAAGGGTGGCCACCATCCGGCCGACCCAGACGCCCTGGCCACCTGCGTGGAGGTGAACCTCGGGCTCAGAGGCCCTGCTCTCGACGGTGACGGTCAGCAGAGGAGACGGCGCGAAGACGAGCACCCGGGGCTTTGGGTTTGTCACGGCGCGGCTTCCGACCCTGCAGCGAGCCGTGCGGGCACGGGCGCCTCCAATGGTCAGCCGGCCGGGTCAAAAGTAACGCAAGAGAGGGACCTCTTGCCGAGTGCCCCGAGAACAATCCTTCGACCGGCCAACCGCACGAGAAGGCTTGCAGACGGGCCACCTATCACCTCACGTGCTGCGGCCCCAGGTGTGAGTGGCTCACCGGCCTCACGGGTAGTCCTTCTCACGATGAGCTCCAGAGGAAGACCGAACACGGTAAGCCAGCCGACCGTCTCCCTGGGTGAGGGCGTCGCCCTCCCGCTCGTTGGCCTGGGGACGTGGGAGATGAGGGGGTCGGAGTGCTACCGGGCTGTCCGGTACGCCCTCGAGGTCGGGTACCGCCACTTCGACACGGCGACGATGTACCGGAACGAGCGCGAGGTCGGGCGGGCCGTGCACGACAGTGGCGTCCCTCGCGAGGACGTCTTCATCACCACCAAGCTGCAGCCGGGCGACGCGGGGCGAGAGCGGGCGACGCTCGAGGCCAGCCTGCGGGCCTTGGGCACCGAGTACGTGGATCTCTGGCTGATCCACTGGCCGCCGACGGGGCGCGCTGGCGTGCGGACGTGGAAGGAGTTCGTGGCCCTCCGCGACGAAGGCAAGGCTCGAGCGGTTGGCGTCAGCAACTACAGCATCGGCCAGATGGACGAGCTGGGCCGGGTCAGTGGTGAGATGCCGGCGGTGAACCAGATCCGGTGGGGACCGTCGCTGTACGACCCGACCCAGCTCGCCGGGCATCGAGACCGAGGCGTCGTCCTTGAGGGCTACAGCCCGTTCAAGAGCACGGATCTGCGGCACTCCGTCCTGGCCGAGATAGCCGACCGCCACCAGGTGACGCCCGCCCAGGTGGTGATCCGCTGGCATCTCGACCACGGGGTGGTCGTCATTCCCAAGTCAGCCACGGCCGAGCGCATCGCGTCCAACTTCGACGTATTGGGCTTCACGCTGGATGACTCGGAGCGCGACCGCATCGACGGCCTGTCGAAGGCTGCCCGCCGCTGACCCACCAGCCCCGGGAAGCGCGGTCAACCCCTCAGCGGAACGAGAAGCGCTGAAGGGTCACTGCGTACTCGCAGCCGGCAACCATGCCGGCGAAGCCGGCGAGGTTGCGTAGGAACTCATCGGGCTCGAACTCCCAGCCCAAGCCGGCGATGTACGCGCTGTGCTCCCGCAGCGAGGCGATGCCCTGCTCCAGGGTCGCCGAGACGTCCACGTAGTGCGTGGGCGTCAACGCGCCTGCCACATACACGTGGCTAATGCCGGTCCACGGCTCTCCTGTCTCCGGGAACAGCCACCGGTTGCCTGCGTCACGGCAAGCGTCCAGCGTGGCCAGGCCGACCGCCCGGTGATCAGCCTGGTTGAGCGGCGCGCCCTCGCCCCACGTGAGCTCGAAGTTGATGGTGAACACGATGTCGGGTCGCAGGCGGCGGAGTGCGGCGGCGATGTCGCGGCGGAGCGGGATGCCCTGTTCGACCAAGCCGTCCTGGTGTCCGAGGAACTCCACGTGACCGACTCCCACCACGGCTGCGCCGCGGCGCTCCTCTTCCTCCCGTAGCGGTCCCGCCTCGGCGGGGTCCATCCCGTCGATGCCCGCCTCACCGCTCGTCGCCAGGACGTAGAACACTTCCTTGCCCTGGCCCGTCCACCGGGCGATGGCGCTGGCCATCCCGTACTCGAGGTCGTCCGGGTGGGCCGCCACGGCGACCGCCCGCTGCCAGTCTTCAGGGACCGCGTCCATACGGCAGACGCTACGGGATCAGCGGTCGCGGCCCCGGGCTTTCAGCATGGTGACGAGGGGGGCGGCAACGAAGCTGGCCGCGGTCACGGGCACCATGAACAGGGCGGTCGTGCGCATCCCCTCGGACTCCGACATCAAGCTGAAGGCGAACAGGGCAATCGCCGTCACGGCCAGCACCACCGGGATCATGATGAACATGTCCGACGGACGGGCTCGCCGCGGCACGACCAGGTCGTCGTAGAGGTGGCGCAGATCCTCGTAGCCGCCGCCGTCGTCGTGGTCGACACCGCCGGGGCCAGGTGCCGAGCGAATCCGGGGCGCGGTGCCGATG
>JALZEC010000302.1 GCA_030862235.1 Actinomycetota bacterium
GCCTGCCGCCGCCACCTGCCGCCGCCCCGGATTTGCCGCCGCCACTTCTGCCCGCCTTCGGCGGGTTCCCCGACCGGGCGCCGGTGCCCTGACCAGCCTTCTTGCCGCCCGGACCTCCAGCCGACCCGTCCGCCGGTCCGGCCACCACCTCGGTGCCGGCGCCGTCCGCCCCATCGTCGGATACGTCGCTCGCCGGGAGCTCTTTGGGGTTGCCCCCTTTCCCGCGCTTGGCTGCCTTGTCTGCAACCCGAGAGGCCTCTTCCTCCGCCTTCTGGGCCTCCTGCCTCCGGAAGAGCACCGCCTGCTGGCCGATCTGCCAGATGTTGGACACGAAGAAGTACAGGACGACCCCGGCCGGAATGCTCCACGAGATCAGGCCCAGAAAGGCCGGAAAGATCTTGCCGATCACCGCCATCTGGTTGCTCTGGGCGTCCTTCGGCAGCCGCGCCGTCATCTGCCGCTGCTGGAAGAAGCCGGTCCCGACGACCAGCGCAATCAGCAGGAGATAGGGCAGGATCGCCGTGAATCCGCTGACTTTTGACGCCGCCTCGGCCAGATCCATGCCAAACGACTGCATCTCGCCGCCGGACTTCTGGAGAGCTTCGAAGAGACTGCTGGTGCGGGGGATGTGCTTTGGCCTGGCCTCACCCAGCCCCAGGATCATCCGGTACAGCACGATGAAGAGCGGCATCTGAAGGAGCAGGGGCAGGCAGCTGGCGAAGGGATTGACGCTGTGCTCCTTGTAGAGCTTCATCATCTCTTCGTTGCGCTTCTGCGGATCGTTCTTGTACTTGACCTGGATCCGCTTGAGCTCAGGTGAGATGCGCTGCATCTCCTGCTGGGACTTCACCTGCTTAGCCACCAGCGGCATCCGCAGGATCGATACGGCCACCGTCAGCAGGACGATTGCCATCCCGAACGAGGGGATGACGGCGTAGAACCAGGCCAGGGCGAAGCCGAAAGCGGCGTAGAGGGGGTCGAGAATCCAGAACTTCTCGGCGGCGAGGAGGAACCCGCTCATGCCCGGCCCTCGACAACCTGGCCGTCGGGGACGAGGTCGATGCCTGAACGACCCCATGGATGGCAGCGTCCGAGCCGTCGGAGCGTCAGCCCAATCCCCCGGACGGCGCCGAACCGCTCGATCGCCTCCCGGCTGTACTCGGAGCAGGTGGGCCAGAACCGGCAGGGAGATGGATGGCCGGCCCGGACCGCCTGATAGCAGTCGATCATCACAAGGAGTGACCTCGACGCTACGTTGAGCGCGCGAACCTCCGGGTTCGGCGCATCTGTGCTCACCGAACCACCGCTCGCAGCGCTTCGCTCACCGTTGCTCTCAGCTCTCCGTAGGACAGGGACGCCGCCTGGCCACCTGCACCGACCAGGTAGGAACCCGGGGCCAGCTCACTGCTCAGATCCCGGATGACCGCCCGCAGCCGGCGTCGAATCCGGTTGCGAACGACTGCGCCACCGGCCCGGCGGCCAACGGCGTAGGCGACCCTTGGCGGCTCGGCAGGGTCACCGGGCACCCAGGTTACCGTGATCGTTCCCCTCCGCACCCGTCGACGGGACTGTGCCAGCGCGGCGAATGCCCGCCGCCCCTTGACCGGCCGCGGCGAACCGGTCAGGCGGACAGTCGGTGCCGGCCCTTCCGGCGCCGGGCGGCCACGATCGCCCGACCGGCGCGGGTCGACATGCGGTGACGGAACCCGTGGCGCTTGGCTCGCTTGCGGTTGTTGGGCTGGAACGGACGCTTCACCCATGGCCTCCTCGGGGGCGCTGGCCAGGCGAGAAGGGCCGCCAGGCGAGAGGTCGGCGGACATTCTAGACGGGCGCGCTCGCCCTCCTTCGGCCCGACTGGCCGCCCACTGGCGGTCGCGCTCCGTCCCGCAGACCGTGCCAGCGAACACCAATTCTCCCCTTGAACCGGTCGGGGGAGCGGATGGTACGGTTCCTCCTCGCCCCGGCAAAGCGGCATCCGGGTGAGGTCCCGACTTCCCTGGCCTGCGGCATTCGCCGCCGCCGCACGGAGTGAAAACCAATTTCCACACCTGTGGATAAGTGGTGGATCTGGACCGGGGGAGGTGTGAAGCGCTGGCAGGGGCAGAGCACCTTTGGGCTGCTTGTGTCGGTCGGCTCCGAGACGAGTTCTCAGAAAGCACCTGGAACACCTGGCTGGCGAGCGCCCGTCCGAGGACCCTCGAGGGCTACCGGCTCACGGTGAGCGTCCCGAGCGCCCTCGCCAAGGAGCGAATCGAGAGTCGTTACCTGGACCACATCCAACAGGTTCTCGCCGAGGTGACGGGGCACGCCCACGAGGTGGTGCTCGAGGTGGGCACCGACGCCGCCCCTGAGGACCTCCCCGTCCGGGGTGCGGCGCCGCCGCCATCACCGCCGGCATCATCCGACCCGGAAGGCCCGATCCTCACCGCTTCCGCGTCCGGTGCCGCCCCTCCGGGCGGACGGTTCAGCGGCGGCGGCTCCTCGGGTGGCCCCCCCGACGACCCCGAACCGCTCCTGAACCCCAAGTTCACCTTCGACGACTTCGTGATCGGGGACTCGAACCGCTTCGCCCACGCCGCGGCCCTCGCCGTGGCCGAGCAGCCGGCGAAGTCATGGAACCCGCTGTTCATCTACGGGCGCACCGGCCTCGGCAAGACCCACCTGCTCCAGGGCATCGCCCACTACGTGCTCGAGCAGTACCCGCTGATGCACGTGCGCTACGTGTCGACCGAGACGTTCCTCAACGAGTTCGTCGACGCCATTCGCACGAACGCCATGAGCACCTTCAAGCGGCGCTACCGGGACTGCCACGTACTTCTCATCGACGACGTGCAGTTCATCGAGAACAAGGAGCGGTTCCAAGAGGAGTTCTTCCACACCTTCGACCACCTCCACTCGGCTGGGCGGCAGGTCGTGATCTCCTCCGACCGGGCCCCACGCGCCATCGCCACCCTGGAGGACAGGCTGCGGAGCCGCTTCGCCGGCGGGCTGATCACCGACATCCAGCCTCCTGACCTCGAAACCCGATTGGCCATCCTTCGGAAACGAGCGGAGGGCGAGCCGATCGTGGTTCCCCACGAGGTGCTGGAGTACATCGCCACGCACATCGTTGACAACATTCGGGAACTCGAAGGCGCCCTGCTGAGGGTCTCCGCCTTCGCCAGCCTCAACGCTGTTCCCCTCACCATCTCCCTGGCCGAGGACGTGTTGGGGGATCTCATCACCAGCGCCGACTCCCGCCGAATCACGCCCAAGATGATCTTGGACGCCACCGCCGAGATGTTCGGCCATCCCGTCGAGGAGCTGTGTGGGAAGAGCCGGAGCCGCCCTCTGGTGCAGGCCCGTCAGATCGGGATGTACGTCTTCCGGGAGCTCACGGACTTCAGCTACCCCGCCATCGGTCGGGTCTTCGGCGACCGGGACCACACCACGGTCATGCATGCGGTGGAGAAGGTCACGCAGCTCATGAAGGAGCGACGGGCCATCTACGAGCAGGTGACGGCCCTGATCACGAAGATCCGAAACGGTGGATGACCGGTGGGCGGCGAGTGGCAATCTGGGGAGGGCGGCGCTCTTACCCACATCCCCCGGATCTCAAACAAGTTTCAGCCGCGAAATTCGGGAAACTTGTCATCATCCGGACCACCCCGCTGACCAGCCCCGATACCGCGTTCTCCACAATCCCCAGGCCCTACTGCTGTTCCCGCGAGATTTCCTCATCTAGATATGGACTTAGGACTCGAGGTTTGACGTGAGGTTCCGAGCCGAGCGAGAAGTGTTGCTGGATGCCATCGGCACAGCCGCCCGCGCCGCCGCCACCCGTGGCGGAGCCCTACCCGCCCTGTCTGGCATCCGCATGGAGGTGGGGGACGGGCGGCTCCATCTGGCCGGAAGCGATCTCGACCTGACGGTGCAGGTCGAGTTGGAGGTGGTGGCCCAGGAGAAAGGCGTGTGCGTGATCCCCGCCCGCCTGGCCAACGACATCGTCCGGGCCCTCGACCCGGGGGCGGTCACGATCTCCTCGGAGGGGAGCGAGGCGACGATCTCGTCGGGCCGCTCCCAGTTCGCCGTCCGGGTCCTCCCCGCCGAAGAGTTCCTACGGCTGCCCGAGGTCACGGGCGACGCCGTCACCCTCGACGCCGCCATGTTGGCCAGCGCCCTCCATCAGGTCGTGCGGGCCGCCAGCCGGGACGACGCTCGGCCCATCCTCACGGGTGTCTTGTTCGAGGCCGAGAGCGGCGGCCTACGGCTCGTATCCACCGACTCCTACCGCCTCGCCCTGCGTGATCTGCCGGGCGCCAGCTTCCTGAGCGAAGGGCAGCGCGTGCTCGTCCCGTCTCGTGCCCTGGGCGAGCTGGCCCGCATCCTCAGCGGGGCGGAACAGGTCGAGCTGAGGCTCGGGTCCGACGAGGCCAGCTTCACCGTGGGCGACGTCCGCCTCACCACCCGCCTCCTGGAAGGGGATTTCCCGAACTACCGCCAGCTGATCCCACAGCACTACCCGAACCGGCTGTCGATCGCCAAGGAGCCGCTCCTCGACGCCGTTCGCCGGGTGAAACTCCTGGCCCGTGACGCCGCGCCCATCCGCCTGGCGCTGCGATCGGAGGCGGTGGAGCTGATGGCCATCACTCAGGACGTCGGCCAGGCCCGTGAAGACGTGGAGGCCAAGTACGAGGGGGCGGAGATGACCGTGGCGTTCAACCCGGAGTTCCTGATCGACGGCGTCGAGGCCTGCCCTGGCGACGAGGTGGTGATCGAGACGCTCGACGCCTTGAAGCCGGCGACCGTCCGGCCAACCGACGGCACCGACTACGTCTACCTGTTGATGCCCGTTCGGGTCTCCTGACCCCCGCTGCGGGCTGGAGAGCGCAGTGCGCCTCGACTACCTCTGGCTCGTGGACTTCCGGAACTACACCGCGGCCGAGCTGAGCCTGCCGCCCGGACTGACGGTGGTCGTCGGCGAGAACGGGTCGGGCAAGACCAACCTGCTGGAGGCGGTGGGCTACCTCGCCACACGGGCGTCGCTTCGGGGAGCGAGCAATGACGTCCTCGTCCGGGCCGGGGCGCCGATGGCGGTCGTCCGCGGACAAGGTCACCGGGGAGAACGCTCGCTCCTCATCGAGGCCGAGATCCGCCCCGGCGGTCGCGGTCGCATCACCATCAACCGCCAGCCGCTGCGTCGTTCCTCAGACGTCACGTCGGCCTTGCGGGTGACCGTCTTCTCACCCGACGACCTGGAGTTGGTCAAGGCCGGACCCACCGGACGCCGTCGCTATCTCGATGACCTGCTGGGTGCTCTCCATCCTCGCCACGACGCTGCTCGTCGGGACTACGAACGGGTCGTTCGCCAACGCAACGCCTTGCTTGCCCAGGTGGGTCCCACGGCCGGCCGGCACGCCGCGCTCCCCGAGGACGTGGCCACGACGCTCGAGGTCTGGGACGCCCGCCTGGTGGAAGCGGGCGAGGCTCTCGGCACCGCCCGTGCCGATCTGGTCAGCCGTCTCGAGCCGGCCCTGGCCAAGGCTTACAGCCAGCTGTCCGACGGGGGGACGGTCACGATCGCCTACGAGGCCCCGTGGCGGGAGACTGGGCTGGCGGCCGCCCTTCGCCGGGCCCGGCGCGACGAGTTGCGTCGGGGCGTGAGCCTCGTCGGGCCGCATCGCGACGAGCTGGTGCTGACCATCGCCGGCTCCGTGCCCGAACGGAATGCCGGCTCCGTCCCCGAACGGAATGCCGGCTCCGTGCCCCAACGGTATCTGGCCCTTCCCGCCCGCACCCACGCCTCGCAGGGAGAACAGCGCTCCCTCGCCCTGGCCCTGCGGCTCGCCGGTCACGACGTGGTCACCGAAGCGGTGGGGGAGCCGCCCCTGCTCCTCCTCGACGACGTGTTCTCCGAGCTCGACGCCAGCCGCAGCGCTGCCCTCTTGTCCCATCTCCCCGGCGGTCAAGCCATCCTCACCACCACCGGCCACCTCCCGGAGATGGTGCAGCCCGAGCTGACCGTGCGCGTCCAGCACGGGACCCTGTTGGTGTGACCCGTCGCCCTTTGCCCGCTAAGACCGAATGACTTGGCGTCCCTTGCCCTCCGAGCCCGACCCGGCTGCCGGACCCCGCCCCGTCCGCCACTCCCTCGACCGCGTCACCCGATCCTTGGGGGGCCCAGAAGCGACCGTGCTGGCGGTCGTCTTCGGGCGGTGGGAGGACGTCGTGGGCTCCGCCGTTGCCGCCCATTCGTGGCCCATCTCAGTGGCTGACGGCATCCTTACCGTCGCCGTCGATCAGCCCGGCTGGGCCACTCAGCTGACCTATCTCGAGGCCGATCTGCGGCGCCGTATCGCCGAGGTCTCCGGGTCTGACGTGGTCCGTCGCGTGAGGGTCACCGTCCGTTCGGGAGACCGGCCCGGCTGGTATCCTGGAGATAGCGGCTGACGCCCCCGTCACCCGCTCCGCGACCCCCGGTTCTGGGCGACCGCGGCTTATTACATAAGGGTTCGACTCGTTGGTTCAGCAGGCTGTCCCGTCGTACGGGGCGAAGGACATCACGGTTCTCGAAGGGCTGGAGCATGTCCGCAAGCGCCCGGGGATGTACATCGGCTCCACCGGGCTCAACGGCCTGCACCACCTCGTCTACGAGGTCGTCGACAACTCGGTTGACGAGGCGATGGCGGGGTTCTGCACCCGCATCGACGTCACCCTCCTCCCCGACGGAGGCTGCCGCGTAGCTGACGACGGCCGCGGCGTCCCCACCGACGCCCACCCCACGGTCAAGGGCCTCAGCGGCGCAGAGGTGGCGTTCAGCATGCTCAACGCCGGTGGCAAGTTCGGGGGCAACGGCTACAAGGTCACCGGTGGCCTGCACGGCGTTGGCGTCTCGGTGGTCAACGCCTTGTCGCGACGGTTCGAGGTCGAGATCGACCGCAACGGCGTCCGGCACCGGGTCGTGTACGAGAACGGCGGCAAGCCGCTCGGCCGCCTCCAGGCGGTGGGCAAGGCGCCCCGCAACCGCACGGGCACCACCGTCACGTTTTGGCCGGATCCCGCCATCTTCCACTCGGAGGGCACTGAGTTCCGCGCCACCACCATTCTCGAGCGCCTCCAGATCTACGCCTTCCTGAACAAGGGTCTCGAGATCCGCTTCACCGACGAGCGGCCAGAGCACGAGCAGCACCAGATCTTCAAGTACCAGGGCGGCATCATCGACTTCGTCCGCCACCTGAACCACGCCAAGGAGGCGTTGTTCAAGCGGGTCTGCCACTTCGAGTCGGCCGAGGAAGACCAGGAGGTCGAGCTCGCCCTGCAGTGGAACACCGGGTACCACGAGGGCATTCACTCCTTCGCCAACGGCATCGCCACCATCGAAGGCGGGATGCACGAGGAGGGTTTCAAGAAGGCGATCACCAACGTGGTGAACCGTTATGCCCGGGCCAAGAGCCTCCTCAAGGAGAAGGACCCCAACCTGCTGGGTGAGGACATCCGCGAGGGCCTCACCGCCATCGTGAGCGTCAAGCTCCGGGATCCGCAGTTCGAAGGTCAGACCAAGGCCAAGCTGGGCAACGTCTCCATCCGCTCCCTGGTCGAGCGGGTCACCAACGAGAAGCTCACCGACTGGCTGGAGGAGCACCCCACCGAGGCCCGCCAGATCGTCAACAAGGCGATCCAGGCGTCACGGGCGCGGGTGGCGGCCCGCCAGGCACGCGACGTCATTCGGCGCAAGACCCTGCTCGAAGGCGCCGGCCTGCCCGGCAAGCTGGCCGACTGTTCGTCCAAGGATCCGCGTGAATCCGAGCTCTTCATCGTCGAGGGCAACTCGGCGGGGGGGTCGGCCATCAACGCTCGCTACCCCATCACCCAGGCCATCCTCCCGATCCGGGGCAAGATCCTCAACGTCGAGAAGGCCCGCATCGACAAGATCCTCAAGAACACCGAGATCCAGTCGCTCGTCTCCGCCATCGGCGCCGGTGTGGGCGAGGAGTTCGACGTCACCAAGATCCGCTACCACAAGGTCATCGTGCTGGCCGACGCCGATGTGGACGGCAACCACATCCGTACGCTCCTGCTGACGTTCTTCTTCCGGCAGATGAAGGCCCTGGTGGAGCGGGGCCACGTGTTCATCGCCCAGCCTCCGCTCTACTCCACCCTCGTGGGCAAGGAGAAGATCTACCTCAAAGACGACGCGGCCAAGGACCGGTTCCTGGCCGAGCACCCGAACCACAAGGCCGACTTCGGCCGGCTGAAGGGCCTGGGTGAGATGGACTTCGGGGAGCTCAAGGAAACGACGATGGACCCCGACCGCCGGACGCTCCTCCAGGTCTCCGTGGAGCAGGCCGCCCTGGCCGACGAGGTCCTGTCCGTCCTCATGGGCGACGACGTCGAGGTCCGCAAGCAGTTCATCCAGACCAACGCCAAGGACACCCGCTTCCTTGACATCTAGGACATCTAGGACATCTAGGAAACCTGGGCGGGTGCTGCACGGATGAGCGACCAACCTCCCCTGCAGTTCGGCAACATCGAGCCGATCGAGCTCCAGGAGGAGATGGAGCAGTCCTTCCTGGTCTACGCCCTCTCCACCATCACCGCCCGCGCCCTGCCCGACGTACGCGACGGTCTCAAGCCCGTTCACCGCCGGATCTTGTGGGACATGTTCGAGCAGGGCTTCCGCCCCGACCGTCCCCACGTCAAGTGCGCCCGCGTCACGGGCCACGTGATGGCCAACTACCACCCCCACGGGAACCAGGCCATCTATGACGCCCTCGTCCGTATGGCCCAGCCGTTCAGCCTCCGCCACCCGCTGATCGACTTCCACGGCAACTACGGCAGCCCCGACTTCGAACCAGCGGCCGAAAGGTACTGCGTGACGGGCGACACCCTCGTCCGCATGCCCGACGGGACGGTCCCGATCTCGGAACTGGCTCCGGTCGAGCCCAACTCCGAGGTCCACATCGCAGCGAAGGTCCTCGACAAGTTCGGCAATCCGGTGCTGGCCACGAAGCTGTTCCACAGCGGCCCCCAGCCCACGCTCCGCTTGCGAACGACCGACGGCCACGAGATCACCGGGACGCCGAACCACCCCTTGCTGTGCCTTGAACAAGTGGCCGGTGTCCCGCTGCTGCTCTGGAAGCGGCTCGACGAGATCCAGGCGGACGACCGTGTCGTCGTGGTGCAGGAAGCCACCTATGGCGGCACGCCCTACACAGCGACGGTGCCCTACGTCGCCGACTACGTCCGAGACGAGCAGTCGGCCGGTGTTGACGAAGCCGAGATCCGAGCCGTTGTCCGCCCTCTCCTCGAATCGAGCTACGAGTATCCGACGGTCGCCTCCGTTGAGCCGGCAGGGATCCAGGACGTCTACTCGATCCGGGTAGACAGCGAGTGCCACTCGTTCATCGCCAACGGGTTCGTAAACCACAACACAGAATGTCGGCTGGCCCCCCTTGCCATGCAGCTCATGG
>JALZEC010000444.1 GCA_030862235.1 Actinomycetota bacterium
CCCCTGCTCCTTCCGGCCGGATCCGCGTCGCCGTCGACGCCACCCCCCTCATCGGCTCCCGGACAGGCGTGGGCGCCTTCGCCCTGGGCCTGCTGGGAGCCCTGGCCGCCCGTCCCGACGTGTCGGCCGCCGGGTACGCGCTCAGCTGGCGGGCCTATCGGTCGCTCGCCGCCGTCCTCCCCCCGGGCGTGCGGCACATCCGCCGCTCGATGCCTCCGCAACCGCTCCGCTCCTTCTGGCTCCGCTGGAACGGTCCACCCGCCGAATGGTGGACGGGGGACGTCGACGTCGTCCACGGGACGAACTTCGTCGTCCCCCCGACCCGGAGGGCGGCGGCCGTCACCACCATTCACGACGTCACCGCCATCCGCTTCCCCGAGCTTTGCGCCGGCGACCCGCTGTACTACCCCCGCCTCCTGCGGCGGGCGCTCGACGCGGGAGCGTGGGTCCACACGGTGTCCTCGTTCGTGGCCGCCGAGGTGGTCGAGTTGCTGGCGGCCGACCCCCAACGGGTGGTGGTCGTTCCCGAGGCCGTTCCCCCGGTACCCGACGCTGAGCCGGCCGAGGGCCGGCGCCTGGTCGGGACCGAGCGGTACGTCCTCGCCCTCAGCACGATCGAACCCCGCAAGGACCACCCCACCCTGGTGAAGGCGTTCGACCGCCTGGCCGCCGCCCGCCCCGACGTCAAGCTGGTGATCGCCGGCATGGGCGGGTGGGGGACGGCCGCGCTCGATGCCGCCCTGGCCGAGGCGCGCCACCGCGACCGCATCCTCCGGCTCGGCTACGTCCCGGACGGCCACCGGGCCGCCCTCCTCAGGGGGGCGTCCGTGCTCGCCTTCCCCTCCCGGTACGAGGGGTTCGGGTTGCCCCCGCTCGAGGCCATGGCTGCGGGCGTGCCCGTGGTGGCCACTGCGGCCGGATCGCTCCCCGAGGTGTTGGGCGACGCCGCGGTGCTCGTCCCCGTGGGCGACGACGCCGCCCTGGCCGACGCCCTGGCCGCCGTGCTCGACGACGAGGGCGGGCTGCACCAGCGGTTGGTGGACGCCGGTCGTCACCAGGCAGGCCGCTATTCGTGGGAACGCTGCGCCGACGGGTTGATCGAGTTGTACCGGAGGGCGGCCGACGCGGCAGGCTAGAGGGACCGGCGGCGCGCAAAGTTCCGCCGCCGGTCGCGGGGACCGGAAGGGTCCGGTCGAACGGGCGGCCCTTCGACGACGAGCAGGAGGGATCCTCGGACACGTGCGCCTCCTTCTGGTGGCCGAGCAGCTCCGCCGGCAGGCTCCGGATGGGATCAGCACCTACATCCGGGGGCTGGTCGGCGGTCTGGAGGCGCTCCCTTCGGGGCCCCACGTCACCCTCTGGGCCAGCCGCCCGCCCTCGGGGCCCCTGGGGCAGTCCCGACCTGACCCCGTCGCCGCCCTCGGCCATGACACCCTGACCTCCCTCCTTCCGAGCAAGGCGCTGGTCTGGGCATGGGACCGGGGCTGGGTGAGCCCCTGGAGCGCCGCGCCGGACGGCTTCGACGTGGTGCACGCCACCTCCCTTGCCGTACCCCCACCCGGGTCGGCGCCCTTGGCGGTGACCGTGCACGACCTCGTCTGGAGGCGCGTGCCTGAGGCGTTCCCGCCCCGGGGCCGGCGGTGGCACGAGGCGGCCCTCGGGCGGGCCATCGCCAGGGCACAGGCGCTGGTGGCGCCGTCCCGGCAAACGGCCGACGACCTCATCGCCGCCGGGGCTTCCGCCCGCCGCGTCGAGGTCGTCGAGGAGGGCAGCGACCACCTCCCGCCGCCCGACGAGGCGGGCGCCCGCGCCCTCCTCCAGCGCTTGGGCGTCACCGGCGACTTCCTGCTCACGGTCTCGACCGTGGAACCGCGGAAGAACCTTCCCCGCCTGATGGCGGCCTACCAGGCGGCCCGTCCCAGGCTGCCGGAGCCCTGGCCCCTCCTCGTGGTCGGGCCGGCGGGATGGGGCGACGTCCTCAGGCCGGCGCCGGGGGTGGTCTTGGCCGGACCCGTGGAGGGAGCCGTCCTGGCCGGCCTCTACGCCCAGGCCCGGGTGGTGGCCTCGGTGCCGCTGGTGGAGGGGTTCGGCCTGCCGGCGGTCGAGGCCATGGCGTGCGGTGCCCCCGTCGTCGCCAGCCCGGTCCCGAGCACGGGGGAGGCGGCCTACACCGTCGACCCCCTCGATCAGTCCGGCATCGCCGAAGCCCTTGTCCGGGTAGCGGGGGACGAAGCGCTGCGCGTCGAGCTGATGGCGGCCGGGAGGGCCCGAGCGGCGCAGCTGACCTGGGCTGCGTCGGCCGCCGGGCACGCCGAGGTGTGGTCCTCCCTCCTGTCCGCCACCCGCCCCCGAGGACGGGGGTGACCGGGTGACCGACCCCCTCCGCGTGTGCGTGGATGTCAGCGCCGTGCCCGACCACCCGACGGGTGCCGGCCGCTACGTACTGGAGCTGACCTCGCGCTTCAGCCTCCGCCAGGACGTCGATCTCACCCTCGTGTGCCGTCGCGGCGACGGCGATCGGTGGCAAGCCACGGGCGCCGCCACCGTGGTCGACCGGGCTCCGCCCGCCCGGCCCCTGCGCCTGGCCTGGGAGCAGGTGGAGTTCCCGCGGATCCTCGAGGCGCTCGAGCCCGACGTCCTCCACAGCCCGCACTACACCATCCCCCTTCTGGCCACCGTCCCCCGGGTGGTGACCATCCACGACATGACCTTCTTCGACCACCCCGAGTGGCACGAGCGGGCCAAGGTCCTCTTCTTCCGCCGAGCCATCCGCACCGCCGCCACCAAGGCTGACGCGCTCATCACCCCCAGCGCCGCCGCCGCCGAGCGGGTACGGGAGATCCTCGCCCCTCGGATCCCCCTCTTCCTCGTGCCTCACGGCGTGGACCACACGCGCTTCCGCCCGCTGGGCCCTGAGGAGACGGAGGCGGCGGAGTGGGACGCGGCGGCTCGGGCGCGGATGGGTCTCCGTCAGCCGTACGCCGCCTTCGTGGGGACGCTCGAACCGCGCAAGGACGTCCCCACCCTCGTCCGGGCGTTCGACGCCATCGCCGTCTCGCTGCCCGATCTCAGCCTGATCCTGGCCGGCGCTCCGGGATGGGGGATGGACGCGATCGAGGCCGCCATCGGCAGCATCCGTCACCGCAGCCGGGTGCGGCGCCTCGGCTACATCGCCGAGGAGGACAAGGTCGCCCTGCTCCGGGGTGCGTCGGTCATCGCCTACCCATCCCGGGAGGAGGGCTTCGGACTCCCCGTCCTCGAGGCCCTGGCCTGTGGCACGCCCCTCGTGACCACGAGCGGGTCGGCGATGGCCGAGGTCGTGGGAGACGCCGCCCGCCTGTTCCCGCCGGGCGAGACCCAGGACCTGGCCCACGCCCTGGAGGAGACGGTGCGAGGCGGCCCCGAGGTGGAGGACCGCCGCCGCCGGGGCCTCGAGCTGGCCGGGCGCTACACGTGGGAGACCTCAGCCGAGTCCCACGTGGAGGTGTACCGCTCGGTGCTCCAGCCGGCGGGCCGGCGCTTCTAATTCAGGAAGGACGTCTCGACGCTCCGGGCCGCCCGGCGCACCCCCCGGAACAACAGGCGGGAGGGGAGGGGAAGGCGGCGCTCGACCACATCGAGCACGGGGTCGATCACGACCTGTGCCTGCCGCACCTTCCGCTTCACTTCCTTCGGACCTCCGAGCCGGTCGACCACGTCCTTGGTCAGGTCCCGGCGCTTCACCTGGAGGCGCTGGGCGGCGAGGACGCCGAAGCCGACCGCCGTGTAGGCCGCGTCACGCGCTCGGGTGACGACCTCGTTCTCCATCCTGCTCCCAGTGTACGAGGGCCCCATCACGCCTCTGACGTGCCGCGACGGTGCCAGGGTCGGCCCAGATCGGCGCAGTAGCCTTCGGCCGGCATGGACCGCCCGCCCGCTGCGCCTCCGGTCGTAGTGGTGATCGTGGCCTCCGATCCGGGCCCGGGATTCGAAGAAGCACTCGCCTGTTTCGGTCGCCAGGACTACCCGAACCTCTCCGTCTTGGTGGTCGACGGCTCACCCACCACCGACCCCGCGCCGCGAGTAGCGTCCGTGCTCCCCGACGCCTACGTCCGGCGGATCGAGGGGATCACCGGTTTCGCCGCCCTGGCCAACGACGTGCTGGAGACGGTCCAGGGCGCCGCTTTCCTGCTCTTCACCCACTCAGACGTCGCCCCTGACCCCGACGCCATCCGCCGCATGGTGGAAGAAGCCCTGCGTTCGAATGCGGCCGTCGTCGCCCCCAAGGTGGTGGAGTGGGACCGGCCGGAGCGGCTGCTCGAGGTCGGCATGGTGGTGGACAAGACGGGCGCCATCGCCCCCGTGGCCGAGCGGGGCGAGCTCGACCAGGAGCAGCACGACGCCGTCCGGGACGTCTTCGCCGTCTCCGCCACCTGCATGCTCGTGCGCAGCGACCTCTTCTTCGCGCTGGGCGGATTCGACCCCGTACTGGGCGACCACGGGGCCGACCTCGACTTCTGCTGGCGGGCGATGGTGGCCGGGGGGCGGGTGCTGGTCGCGCCCGCCGCCCGCGTGCGCCACGCACTGCCCGCCACCGAGCTGCCCGGAGCCGACCCCCGGTTCGCCCTGTTCGAGCGGCGGCACCACATCCGGGCCATGCTCAAGAACTACTCCTTCCTCCATCTCCTGCGGGTGGTGCCCCAGGCGCTGGCCATCACCCTGGTGGAGGTGGTCGTCGCCCTTGCCGGGCGGAGGTGGCGGGAGGCCCGGCTGCTGCTCTCCGCCTGGTGGTGGAACGTCCGCCATCTGGGCGAGCTGCTCAAGTTGCGCCGGGCCATCCAGCGGGTCCGGGCCGTACCCGACTCCGACGTACGCCGTCTCCAGGTCCGAGGCAGCGTGCGGCTCACCACGTACGTCCAGCGCCGTCTCCACGCCGAGGACCGGGCCGAGGCGCTGGTGGAGGCCGGCCACCGGTTTGCCGGGGCCTTGGGCAAGGGCCCGGGCCAGGCGGCGGCCATCCTCCTGGGGGTGATCGCCGTCGCCCTGCTCGTCGGCAGCCGCCACCTCCTGGCCGACCGGCTCCCCGCCGTGGGCGAGTTCAGCCCGTTCCCCCGTCCGTTCTCGCTCCTGAGCTCCTTCGTCGGCGGCTGGCGCACGACGGGCGTGGGCTCCTCGGCGCCTGCCCCGACCGCCTTCGCCCTTCTCGGCGTGAGTGGCCTCGTCTTCCTGGGAAAGATGGCCCTCCTCCAGAAGGTGCTGGTCCTGGGCGTGTGGCCCCTGGCCGCCGTCGGCATTTGGCGCCTGACCGGCCCCTTCCAGTCGGCGCTCGCTCGCCTCGTGGCCGTCGTCGCCTACGTGGCTGTCCCCCTCCCGTACGACTCCCTCGCCGGGGGACGGTGGAGCGCGCTCCTGGCCTGGGGAGTCATGCCGTGGGCGCTCGTGATCCTCACGCGGCTCTCCGGCCTGGCGCCCTTCGACGGCGGCCGGCCCGAGGGTGAGCCGCTCCCCGCCGTGCGCGGCCGGGCCGAGGTCCTCAAGCTCGCCCTCCTGGTTGCCGTGGTGGGCGCGGTGGCGCCGCCCGTCGCCGTGGCCGTGGTGGCAGCGGCGGTCGGAATCCTGGCGGGGTCGCTCTTGGCCGGCGGGACTGCCAGCGCCGCCCGCATTGTCCGTGGCGCCGTGATCGCCGTCGCCGTGGCCCTGATCCTGCACGTCCCGTGGTCGATCGACCTCCTGGTCTCGCCGGGCGGATGGGCGACCCTTACCGGGGTTGCGCCCGATCCATCAACCGCCCCCAGCTTCGGCTCGCTGCTGCGCTTCGAGGTGGGACCGAGGGGCGGCGGCCCTCTGGGCTGGGCCTTCCTGATCGCCGCCGCGCTCGCCCTCGTGGTCGGACGCGGCTGGCGGCTGGGGTGGGCCATCCGCTGCTGGGGCATGGCCCTGGTCTGCACCCTTCTCGCCTGGGCCGGCACCCGAGGGTGGGTGCCGCTTCGCCTGGAGTCGCCCGACGTGCTGCTCGCCCCTGCCGCCCTCGGGCTGGCCCTCGCCGCCGGCCTGGGCGCCGCCGCCTTCGACCTCGACCTGCCCGGCTACCGGTTCGGCTGGCGCCAGCTCGCCTCCCTGGCCGCGGGCGCGGCCTTGGTGGCCGGGGTCCTGCCCGTGCTCGGCGGCGTGCCCGACGGACGGTGGGGACTGACCGACCGGGAGGTGGCCCGCTCCCTCGCCTGGATGGCCCCCGAGGTCAGAAACGGATCCTTCCGGGTGCTGTGGCTGGGAGACCCGCGGGCCCTCCCGCTCGACGGGTGGCGGTTGGACGAGGGGATCGCCTACGGCACGTCCCGCGACGGCGTTCCCGAGGCGACCGAGCTGCTTCCCGGTTCGACATCGTCCGCCACCCGGGCCATGGCCCGGTCCCTGCGCCTGGCCGAGCGGGGCGACACCGCCCGACTGGGTCGGCTCCTGGCGCCGATGGCGGTGCGGTACATCGTCGTCCCCTCCGAGCTGGCCACCGGGCGCGAGGAGGCCGCCCGTTTCCCCGTGCCCGCCTCGCTCTCGCGCGCCCTCGTCTCCCAGATCGACCTCCGCCAGCTGCCGTCCGACCCGGCGGTGTCGGTCTACGAGAACATCTCCTGGGGACCGGCCCGAGCCGTCCTGCCGGACCGACTCGGGACGGGACCGGTGCCCACGTCCCTCGGCGCTGGGGCCGACCTGAGCGGCGGGACGCCGGTGCTCCCCGGTGAGGGGCCCGTCCGGTTCTCCGGCACCGTCCCACCGGGCACGGTCCTGGTGTCCGAGGCGTCGTCAAGCCGCTGGTCCCTCGCTGTGGACGGCGAAGGGGCGGCGCGCCGCAACGCCTACGGCGTGGCCAACGCGTACGCCTCGTCCGGTCCCGGGCGGGCCGTGCTCCGCTACCGCACCCCGCTGCTCCGGTACGGCTTCCTCGTTCTCCAGCTGGTGCTGTGGGTGATCGCAATCCGAGCCCTCGTGGGCCTCCGACGGCGGGGTGCAGGCGCGACAGTGCAGCTCGAGGCGCCCGCCCACCCGTGACCTCGCCTCGCCGAACGCCAGCCGTGGCGATCATTCTGCTCGTCCTGGCCGGAGCGATCGCCCTGGACGAGCAGGTGGACAAGCCCGTGCGGCGGGTCGTCGCCGAGGTCCAGACCCCGATGGGGGCCCGTCCGGACGCTCGATCGTCCGCCTTCTTCTGCACGGGAGGGACGGCCGCCGCTGAGGGGGCGGCCAACGGCACGGTGGTGGTGGCCAATGCCGGCAACCGCCCGATCAGCGGCAGCGTCACGGTCGTCCCCAACGAAGGAGACGCCAGAGCGGTCACCGTGCAGGTTCCCGCTGCCGGGCGGGCAGCGGTCACCCTGACCGAGGTGGTGACTGCCCCCTACGCATCGGCCCTCGTCGAGCTGGACGGCGGGCAGGCCGTGGTCGAGCTCGCCGCCAGCGGCCCCCTGGGAGAGAGCATCAGCCCGTGTGCGTCGGCGGCGTCCACCCGTTGGTACTTCGCCGAAGGGATCACCACCAGGGACGCCACGGAGATCCTCACCCTCTTCAACCCGTTCCCCGAGGACGCAGTCGTTGACATGGTCTTCAACACGGAGGAGGGCGAGGTGACGCCCCAGGCCCTCACCGGCCTGTCCGTGCGGGGACGGGGGATGCTGGCGATCAACGTCGGCGACCACGTCCAGCGCCGGGAGTCGGTCGCCACGCGCGTCTCGGCGAGGGTGGGCCGCCTCGTCGTCGGCCGCCTTCAGACGTTGGACGGCTCCGTGGCCCGTAAGGGGATGTCCGTCCAGCTGGGAGCGGCGGCTCCCGGTGATGTCTGGTACTTCCCTGAAGGCTTCCTCACCGATGGGCTGACCGAGCGCTTCCAGCTGTTCAACCCCTCCCGCGACGAGGCCCAGGTCCAGGTGGAGCTCACCCTCGAGCAGGGGAGCGCCGAGCCGATCGCCCTGACCGTGCCGGGCGAGTCGCGGGTCACGCTCTCGGCCAACGACGAGGCTCGCATCCCCAAGAACGTGCCCCACGCGGTCATCGTTCGCTCGACAAACGGAGTGGGCGTGCTCGTCGAACGGACGATCGACGCCACCACCCCGAGCCCGCGCTCGGGACTGGCCATCACCGTGGGCGCCCGGGTGGCCTCCACCCAGGCCGTGGTCGCGGCCGGCCAGGTGGACGAATCAACCGAGCAGCTGGTGGTCGTGCACAACATCAGCTCCCGCCCGGCCCGGGTGACGGTCACCCTGCTCGACAACGGCGCCCGGGTCGTCCCCCCCAGCCTCGATCGCATCGAGGTGGGCCCCCGCCAGCGCCGGGCCATCCGCCTCGCCGACATCCGTCGAGGCCCCACCCCGCTGCTCGTGTCGTCGACCGAACCGGTCGTCGTCGAGCGCGATCTGTACAAGCTGCGGGCCCCGGGCACGGCCATGTCCGTCGCCATCCCCCTCCGCCCCTAGC
>JALZEC010000322.1 GCA_030862235.1 Actinomycetota bacterium
GTGTCACCCCGGTCGGTGACCACCAGGACCGGTTCCCCCACGTCGGCAGGCACGCTGGGGTGCCCGGGGAGGGCGGCTGCCGCCAGGCGCCGGTTCACGTCGGAGGGCGTCTGGACGGGGGCGATGACCTCCTTCTGGCGCTCGGCGGTGGCCAACACCACGGCGTAGCCCCGCCGCAGGGCCTCACCGGCGTACCACGCCGCCCGCCCGGCGGCTCGCTCGCCGGCGACACCGCCACCCCCCAGGTCGAGGACAAGGTGCAGGCGGGCGGCGGTCGTGTCCTCCACCTCCTTGACGACCAGGTCGCCGGCGCGCGCCGTCGCCCGCCAGTGCACGCGCCGGAGCGGGTCGCCGGGAAGGTAGGCGCGGACCCCTCGCACCAGGTCACCTGTCGGCGCCGGCCGGGGTTCGCCTTCGCCCCATATGTGGAAGAGCTCGGGGAAGGGCAGGTCGCCGGGGATGGGGCGGGGTCCGACAGCGAGGGGGCGATGCAGCGGGACCGCCCGCCGGCGCCCGCATCCGACAAGGCCGGCGATCCCGTTGCTGACGATCTCGACGACCACGGCGGTCGCCACCTCACGCGCCGTGGCTGTGCCCGATTGGGGGCGGGTGGTCGGCGCGTCCATGCCAACCTCGCCCTTCGTCCCTTGGAACGACACGAGGGAGAGGCGGAGGAACTGGCGGGGGCCGCGGACCGAGAACTGGAACGTGACCGTGTCACCCACGACCGCCTCGGCCGGATTCGCCCTCACGTCGACCTGGGCTTTGGCCGTTGCCACCTGGGACCACACCAGGTCGAGGACGAGAAGGGCGAGCGAGGCGGCGCACACGAACAGGGTCAGCCGGGAACCGGTCTGGCTCCAGATCGACCACCCGAGCAGGGCGAGCGCTCCTGCGCCTGCCGCGCTCCCCCGGGGCCGCAGCTCCTTGTAGACGAGCGTCCGGGGATCCCGCTGGAGTGTGGAGGGAGGAGGGGACCGGTCCGGGCGGGAGCCTGCCGCCTTGGGCGGCGAGGGATCGGTCGTCATGCAGCCCGCCTCAGATCGCGGGGACGGGGACCGTGTCCACCAGGTCGGCGACGAGGGCCCGTGACGGCTCTGTCCCCCGGCGAGTGACGGCCCCCACTCGGTGGGCGAGCACGGCGACGGCCACCGCCTTGACGTCGTCGGGGGTCACGAAGTCCCGCCCGGCCACGGCGGCGATGGCCTTCGCCACAGCCAGAAGGGTGAGGGCGGCACGGGGGCTGGCACCGTGGCCCAGTTCGGCGTGCGAGCGGGTTGCGGTGACCAGGTCGAGCACGTACTCGGCCAGCGCGGGCGCCACGTACGTGGCCTCGACGGCGCCGACGGCGGCCAGCAGCTCGTCCCCGGAGCACACCGGCTGCAGCCGGTCGAGGGCGGCCGGGCCGCCGTTCCCGCGGAGCATGGCCCGCTCCGCCTCCCGACCGGGCAGGCCGAGGGAGACGACGAGGGCGAACCGGTCACACTGGCCCTCGACCAGGGGGAACGTGCCCACGTCGCCGTAGGGGTTCTGCGTGGCGATCACGAAGAAGGGCGAGGGGAGGGGATGGGCCACCCCGTCCACCGTCACCTGGCGCTCGCCCATGGCTTCTAGGAGCGCCGACTGGGCGCGGGGCGTGGCCCGGTTGATCTCGTCCACCAGCACCACGTTGTGGAAGATGGGCCCGGGATGGAACTCCCAGGCGTGGCGGTTGCGGTCGTAGACGCTGACGCCGGTGATGTCGGTGGGCATGAGGTCGGCCGTGCCTTGGAGCCGGCCGGCCGTACCTCCGATCGAGCGGGCCAGGCTCTTCGCCAGGAGGGTCTTGCCCACCCCCGGCACGTCCTCCAAGAGGACGTGGCCGCCGGCGAGCAACCCGGCGACGACCAGGGCGATCTCCTCGCGCTTGCCGAGGACGACGGACGCGGCGTTGTCGACCAGCGCTTGGGCCAGGACGGTGGCGGAGGAGGCGGAGGCTGCGACGCGTGGGGAGGCCATGGATACGTCCTGGGTCGTGGTGGTCAGGTTGGTCGGACTTCAGGGTGCCGCGTCCGGGGCCCATTGGGTAGTGTGCCGCCGCCGTGGGCCAGCTCATCAAGGTAAGCGAACGACGGGGGACGAGGGCGGGCACGGTCGTCTTCGACCTCAACCGCAGCCTGACCGGAATGGGCCACGAGCGGTACCGCTCGCTGGCGGACGCCGTTGGCGATCGGCCCTGCGACGTCCTGGCCCGGCGCCTGCTCGAGCGGTCGGGGGTGCGTGCAGTACACATCTACTCCAATGTGGTGACGGTGGAGCTGGCGCCGGGCGCCTCGAGCGAAGGGCTGGCGCAGATCATCATCGACCTCTTCACGTACTACCGCCCGGGGGTCGAGGTGGCCGAGCCGGAGAGTACGCCCGCCGCGTCGTAGGGCGGCCGGCCGGCCCCGGGCGAACCCTTCCGTTCAGGCCGCTAGGTCGGGCTGGCCGGCGACGGGGGGCCGAGCTCCTGCTCGATGATGTCGGCGCAGAGCCGGACGCAGTCGTCGCAGATGTAGACGCCGGGGCCGGCGATGAGCTTTCGGACCTGCGTCTGCGCCTTCGTGCAGAACGAACAGTGGAGGACGTCGCCGCCGTCTTCGGGTTCGGCCATCGGCCCATGGTACCCCTGCTCGGCTCTGGTGTCCTCGAACACGCGTTCGCTATGATCTGGCGATGGGGCACGGGGCAGCCAGTACCGCGGCCGACCCGCGGGGTGTGATGGGGGCATCCCACCCGCCCTTGGAGGAGCTGGCGGGTCGGGCCCGGCCGGTGGCTTTGGCCCGCGACCGGGTCCTGCCGGTGCACCCCCCGCTGGAGCCGTTGCTACCCGACGGCGGGCTGCGGCGGGGCACAGTGGTGGACGTCCCCGGTTCCACCTCCCTCGCCTTGGCCCTGCTGGCAGGGGCGTCCGCCACGGGATCGTGGTGCGCGGCGGTCGGTCTGTCGTCGCTCGGGCTGGTAGCCGCAGCCGAGCTGGGAATTGCGCTCGACCGGTTCCCCCTGGTCGCGGCCCCTCCCAACCTCGACGAATGGGCGTGGGCGGTGGCTGCCCTCCTCGACGCGGTCGACGTAGTCCTGGCCCGCCCTCCCCGTCCTATCGACGCCCCCCGCGCTCGTCGCCTGGCGGGGCGGGCCCGGGAGCGCTCGGCCGTCCTCGTCGTCACCAACGGCGCGGCGACTGGCAGGTGGCCCGAGGGCGCCGACCTATCCCTGTCGGTCATCCGGGCGGCATGGGAAGGGGTGGGGCAGGGCCACGGTTACCTGCGGGCCCGACGGGTGGATGTGGTGGCCGAGGGTAGGGGAGCGGCGTCCCGGCCGCGGCGGGTCAGTCTGTGGCTTCCCGGACCGGGCGGAGGAGTGGCCGCCGCGTCGGCCCAGACGATGGCTCCCGTTGGTTCCCAAGCGGTGGGCTGAGGGCGCCATGGGAGCGGGCGCGGAACGGACGCTCGTGGTGTGGTGCCCCGACTGGCCGGTGGTCGCCGCTGGAGTCGCGGCCCCCGATGGTCACCCGCCCGACGCCCCGGTGGCGGTCTTGGCTGCGAACCGGGTGGTGGCGTGCTCGGTCTCGGCCCGGGCCGAGGGAGTGGTGCGTGGTCTGCGACGGCGACAGGCGGAGGCTCGTTGCCCGGGACTGGTCGTCGTCGAGCACGATCCGGGCCGGGACGCCCGGGCCTTTGAGCCGGTGGCCGCCGTGGTCGAGGCGTTCGCCCCCCGGGTCGAGATCCTGCGGCCGGGGATGTGCGCGCTCGCCACCAGGGGGCCGTCTCGCTACTTCGGGGGCGACGAGGCCTTGGCCGCCCGCGTCGTCCAAGCGGTGGACGCGGCGCTCCCCTTGGGTGCGCCACCGTGCCGGGTGGGCGTGGCCGACGGACGCTTCGCCGCCGAACGGGCGGCGCGGGCGGCCAGCGCAGCTGTCCGCGCCACCACGACTGTTCCGTCCCCCGAGAACCGGGTGGGGGAGGGGTGGCTGCTCGTGCCGCCCAGCGCGAGCAGGGCCTTTCTCGCGTCCTTTCCGGTGGACACGCTTGAGGCGGGCGAGCTGGTGGAGCTGCTCAGGCGTATGGGCATCCGCACCCTCGGCGACTTCGCCGCCCTGCCGGCGAAGGCGGTCGTCGCCCGCTTCGGGCCGGAAGGAGCGGTCGCCCACCGCCTGGCCCGCGGTCTCGACGAGCGTCCCCTGGCCGCTCGTACCCCACCGCCCGACCTCGTGGTCAGCGCCGAGCTCGACCCTCCGGCCGAGCGGGTGGAGACGGTCGCCTTCGTCGCCCGGTCGCTGGCCAGCCGCCTCCACGATGACCTGGCTGCCCGCGGGTTGGCCATGGGCGTCGTCCGGGTCGAAGCCGAGACCGAGCACGGGGAGTTCCTGTCTCGCCACTGGCGGCTCGACCGCGCGGTCGCCGCTGCGCCCGGCGCCCTCGCCGAGCGGGTCCGGTGGCAGCTCGACGGATGGCTGAGCGCGCCGACCCGTCCCAGCGGCCCCCTCACGGTCCTGCGCCTGGTCCCCGAGGAGGTCCGGTCCGACCGTGGCCGCCAGGAAGGGTTCTGGGGTGGCGACCGGGAGGCGGCCGAGCGGGTGGCGCGTGCCGTGGAGCGGGTGCAGGGCCGGCTGGGGCCGGAGGCGGTGGTCACGGCTGTCGTGGGAGGTGGTCGGGGCCCGGCCGAGCAGGTTCGGCTGTCGCCCTGGGGGGACCCGCCCCCGTACGAGCTCGCCGCCCGTGCCGGCTGCCCGTGGCCCGGCCGGCTCCCTGCTCCGGCGCCCGCCACCGTCCCCGTTCAGGCGGTTCCGGCGGAAGTGCTCGATGCGGCGGGCGTGGCGGTCAGCGTCACGGGTCGAGGGGCGGTGAGTGCTCCTCCTGCCCGCGTGTCCATAGCCGGCCGCCCGCCCGTTGAGGTGGTGGCCTGGGCCGGACCGTGGCCCGTGGACGAGCGGTGGTGGGACGCCGCCGCCCATCGCCGGTGGGCCCGCTGGCAGGTCGTCACCGCCGACGGCGGCGCCCACCTGCTCCGTCTGGAGGGAGGGTGCTGGGCGGTCGAGGCGACCTACGACTGACCGACCCCGGTTGCGTAGGCTGCCCTGCGGCGGGGAGACATACGTTCAGGAGGGCGATAGATGCGCAAGGCGTGGATCCCGGTACTGGTCGTCGCGTTGGCCCTGGTGGGGTGCGGCGACGGCGAGGAGGAGGCGGACGACACGCCCGCGCCCGGTCCCAACACCACCGCAGCCGCCGGCGGGGCGGCCGGGTCGGGCGGGATGGGCGCCTCCGGAGGCCACGAGGGACATGGTTCGTCCGAGTGCTCGGGGGCGGCGAGCACGTCGTTGAAGATCGTCGCCAGCAACACCACGTTCGATACGAACTGCCTGGTGGGCACGGCCAACCAGGCGCTGACGCTCTCCTACGAGAACAAGGACTCGGCCAACCACGGCCTCGTGTTCCTCGAGAGCCACACCTCTGCCGAGCCCTTCTTCCGGGTGGACGTGTTCAGCGGACCGCGTACCCAGACGGTCACCATTCCCGGGCAACGACCGGGCACCTACGCCTTCCACTGCCAGGTCCACCCCACGGCGATGTCAGGCACGTTCGTGGTGAAGTAGCCGGGGCGGTCAGGCGGAGGAGACGCCGAGCCAGTTGCAGGCCAGCTCCCAGCCGGCGGCCAGGTCGTTGGCCCGCCGCCCGCGGGTGGGCGTAGGCCGCTCGCCCACGTAGGACACGACTGTCATCATCCCGCCCTCCTGGTGGTACACGTTGTGGCAGTGGAGCATCCACTGGCCGGGGTTGTCGGCCAGGAAGTCCACTGCCAGCCGCTGATCGGGGCGGATGATCGCCGTGTCCTTCCGCGCTCCCGACGCCTCGCCAGGCACGACGATCTGGAACGTGTGGCCGTGCAGGTGCATGGGGTGAAACATCGTCGTCTGATTGTTGAAGATCAGCCGGACCCGCTCGCCCTGTTGCACCTCGAGCGGCTGATGATGCCCGTGAGGATGGCCGTTGATCGTCCAGACGTAGCCCTCCTCGCCGCCGCCCAGCTCGGCCACGAACAGCCGGTCGGGATCGCCCGGAGGGAGCTCCACCGCCTGGGCGGCCCGGAGCTCGGTGACGTCGAGGACCCTCCTCGTCAGCTCGGCGGGGCGGACGTCGCGCGTCGGCGGGTCGCCCGCTCCCGTCCGGATCACGCCCAGCGCCTGGTCGCCCTTGGCTTCGGCCACGGCGACAAGCGGGAACGCTCCGGCCTGCGGCACGGTGACCAGCACGTCGTAACGCTCGGCCATGCCGATCATCAGGGCGTCGACCGTCACTGGCTCCACCGGAAACCCGTCGCTGTGGGTGCCCGTCATCCGGTGGCCGCCGACCGCTACCCGGAAGGGGGTGTCGGCGGCGGCGTTGATGATCCGCAAGCGGAGGCGGTCCCCCGGACGGGCGTCGAACGTGACCGGCTCGGTCGGGCGGCGCCCGTTGAGGAGGAAGAGGGGATGGGCGACGTCGCCCCCCGGGCTGTCCAGGAACTCGCTGCGCGGCCCCCCTTCGCTGCCTTCGGCGATATGGGCGGCATGGGGGCCCTCACCCCGCCGCAGCTGGCCCAGGTGCTCCTCGGGTGCCTGGCCGACACCGTCCGTCCAGTCGTCGAGGACGACCACGTACTCCCGGTCGTAGCCGCCCGGCTCGGACGGGTCCTCCACGATGAGCGGGGCGTACATGCCCCGGTCGAGCTGGAGGGCGATGTGCGGATGGAACCAGAAGGTCCCCGGGTCGGGAGCGGCGAACTCGTAGAGGAAGCTCCCGCCGGGTGGGACCGGGACCTGGGTCACATGCTCCACCCCGTCCATGTCGTTGCGCAGGGCGATCCCGTGCCAGTGGATGGTGGTGGGTTCGGGCAGGTTGTTGGTGAACCGGGCCCGCAGGACGTCCCCCGCCCGGAGCCGGATCTCTGCGCCGGGCACGGTGCTGCCGTAGGCCCAGGTCGGCGCCACGAGCCCTCCCAAATCGACCGTCAGCGGCGCGGCGGTGAGCGCCACGTCCCGCACAGCGCCTCCCGTGCGCCGGCGACTTTGCTCGACGATCCCCACAGCCGGATCGGTCGGGAGGATGGGGGGCCGCCGGGCGGTCGGTCCGCCGCAGCCGGCCAGGGCCACACCCGCTGCACCCGCTCCACCGAGGGCGAGGAACTGCCGGCGCGAGAGCGACGGAGGCTGCATCCCCAACGATCATAGGGACAGGCTCGACTGAGCCTGTCCCCGCTCGTCAAGTCAGGCAGCAGTTCCTGTCGAGCAGGGCGATGGCGTCTTCGACAGCGGGACGGCGCCGCTCACGCGGGAGGCCGACGGTCACGCCCAGGACGACCAGCGTCCGCGCCAGGGCCCGGCGCCAGTGTTCGAGGCCGGCGCCCGGCCGCCCGGTGCGGGCGCGACGGGCGGCCTGCGCAGACTGCGCCAGCAGCAGGAGCTCCTCCTGGCGCTCGCGGACCTGGTGTTCGGCGCTGAAGGGATGGTTCACAGGTCCATCCTCCCGGCCACCGCCCCCTACGGCCAGTGGCAGAAATGTCATCTCCCGCTAGAATCCTGCCATGCACGTCGTGGCCACCGTGATCTCCCCCCAGGTGTCGATGTTCGAGCTCGCGGTGCTGTGCGAGGTGTTCGGGATGGACCGTTCCGATCTGGTCGACCCCTGGTACGACCACCGCGTGTGCGCCGCCGTACCTCAGGAGCACGTCAGCCCCGAGGGACTCGTCGTACGTCCTCCCTATGGTCTCGACGAGCTGGAACGGGCGGACACCGTCGTCGTCCCTGGGTGGCCCCGGTATCTTCCCGCCCCTGAGCACCTCCTCGAGGCGCTCCGGGCGGCCCACGCCCGCGGCGCCCGGATGATGTCCGTCTGCACAGGGGCATTCGTGCTGGCCGCGGCCGGACTGCTCGACGATCGGCCGGCGGCGACCCACTGGTTCTACGCCGACGACCTAGCGCGCGAATACCCGAAGGTGCGGGTCGACCGGCGCGTCCTCTACATCGACGACGGCGACATCCTCACCTCGGCGGGCACGGCCGCCGGGATCGACCTCTGCCTCCACGTGGTTCGGCTCGACCATGGGGCCGAGGTGGCCAACGCGCTGGCGCGCCGCATGGTCGTCCCTCCCCACCGAGATGGCGGGCAGGCGCAGTTCGTGGACCTGCCTGTGCCCGCGGCCGACGAGGCCAACGGGCTCAGCGATGTCCTGGGCTGGATGCTGGAGCACCTCGACCAGCCGCTGACGGTCGAGCAGCTGGCCCGGCGGGCGGCGATGAGCCCCC
>JALZEC010000331.1 GCA_030862235.1 Actinomycetota bacterium
CGCCGAGCGCGCCGACGAGATGGCCCGCCGGTTCGCTGCCCGGGCAGGTGAGGTCGAGAAGGCCGACGGGTTCGAGGAGTTCCAGCTGCTCCGGCCGGCCGACGAGCGAACGACGTGGCTCGTGTACTCCCGCTGGCGGGACGAGGACGCATTCAACGCCTGGGTCCAGTCGCGCGCCTTCAACCAGGGTCATGCCCAGCACGGCACGGGGGGGCCGGTGGCCACTGGCAGCGAGGTCTGGTCGTTCCGGGTCGAGCAGCGCGAGCAGGCGGCGACCTAGCGCCGACCCCGGGGCGGACGAGATCTCAGCCCGGGCTCGTCCACCCAGGTGTCCGTGTTGACACTGAGGGTAAAGTAAAGCATCGCAGATAGTGGCGTCGGCTGGGGTGATCGGTTAGCGTGCCGGTGATCGCGTCGTCGGCGGAAACCAGACGACTTGGCAGGGGCGACAGAAGGAGACGATTCGGTGAGACCGATCGGCACTACGAGGCGGCGAGTTCGCGCGACCTTGCTCACTACGGTCACGGCGGTCGGCGTGGTCGTCGGGCTGGTGGCCCAAGGCGGCCCGGCGGCGGCCGACGTGGACAGGGTCTCGGGCAGCGCCGCGGCGCTGATCATCGGCGGCGGTCCCACGGGTACGGCCACTGGCAGCGCTGCGGAGGCGGCCGGCACTGACGGTTTCGGCCCCGTTGGCTCGGGAATCCTGCCGTCGGGCACGCTGTGCCCCTCGGGCAGTACCGTGCCGCCGGTCTCACTTCCGGTCGTGCTCTCCGTCGGCCTTCTCGACGCTTGCACCCGCGGTGGCGGCGTGAGCGGCGAGAACCACCTGGGCTTTGCCGAGAGCTCGGCGGCCGTGGCGAATGTCGTCATCGCCGCCCAGCTCCTCGGGGTCGTCCGCAGCGCCTGCCGGGCCGACGGCGACGGCGCCTCGGGCAACTCCCAGATCATCGGTTCGGGCATCCCCGGCATCCCCGAGAACCCGCCCCCGAACTTCGTCCCGCAGATCTCACCCATCCCCGGGCTGCTCTCCCTGATCCTGAATGAGCAGATCGTGCTCAACACCCCGGGCACGGCCACCATCACCGTCAACGCCGTGCACCTCAACCTGCTCGGGATCGACATCATCCTCGGCCAGTCCTCGTGCCAGGCCTTCGGCCCGAACGTGAACTCCACGACGACGACCAGCACCACGACCACCTCGACCGTCCCGCCCACTACGGCGCCGCCGACGACGGTTCCCCCGACCACGGCGCCGCCGACGACAGTGCCCCCGACGACGGTCCCCCCGACCACAACCCCGCCGACGACGAGTCCGTTCGCTGGCGGCGGTGGTCCGATCAACAACAACAACACGAACAACAACACGAGCAACAACGTCAACAACAACCAGAACACGGTCACCGTGGGCGGCGACACGATCAACATCAGCACTCCTCCGGCGCTGGTGACCTTCCTTCCCGGCGCGGGAGGTGGGGGAGGCGGCGGACAGAGCCAGACACAGTCCCAGGACCAGAGCCAGCAGCAGGGTCAGCAGCTAAAGATCGCGTCTACGCCGGGCGGGATCCTCGCCCGCACTGGGTCCAGCCTCACTCCGCTGGCGGTCCTCGCCGCCCTGGCCCTCGTGCTCGGGAACCTGATCCGCATCGGCAGCCGGGGCGTGGCGACTGAGGGCGCTCCCAGCCACCTGGCTCGGCGGTACCCGAGGGTGGGCTCCGTCCCGCTCGAGTGGGGACCGGCCCAGATCGGCAGGGCCATGCTGGCCGCCCTGGTGACTCTGGTGGCCGGAGTGCTGCGGCTCTTCAGCCGCCGTCGGTAGGAATCCAGGAGTCGGAACGAGATCGATCGAACGGCCCGCCACCGCGCGGGCCGTTCGTCGCATTCAGGAGAAGACAAGGCACGCAGGCAACAAGCGAGAAGGTCCGGGCAAAAACGGCGGTGATGCATTAAGGTCCGGCTGATCGCGTCGTCGGCGGAAACAAGACGACTTGGCAGGGGCGACAGAAGGAGACGATTCGGTGAGACCGATCGGCACGAAGAAGCGGCGCTTTCGCGCGACGTTCCTGGCTGTCCTGACTGCGCTGGCGGCGATCACCGGGTTCCTGCTGCGTGGGGGTCCGGCGGCGGCCGACGTCGACAGGGTCTCGGGCAGCGCATCTGCGCTGATCATCGGTGGCGGTCCTACCGGCACGGCAACGGGCAGTGCTTCGGAGACAGCCGGCACTGACAGTTTCGGCCCCATCGGCTCGGGCATCCTGCCGTCGGGCACGCTGTGCCCGTCCGGCAGCGTGGTTCCTCCGGTCTCGTTGCCCATCCTGCTATCCGTCGGCCTGCTCGACGCCTGTACACGCGGTGGCGGCGTGAGCGGCGAGAACCACCTGGGCTTCGTGGAGAGCTCGGCCGCGGTGGCGAACGTCGTCATCGCCGGCCAGCTCCTCGGGGTCGTGCGCAGCGCCTGCCGGGCCGACGGCGACGGCGCCTCGGGCAACTCCCAGATCATCGGCTCGGGCATCCCCGGCATCCCCGAGAACCCGCCCCCGAACTTCGTCCCGCCGCTGCCGGCCATCCCCGGGCTGCTCTCGCTGGTCCTGAACGAGCAGATCGTGCTCAACACCCCGGGCACGGCCACCATCACCGTCAACGCCGTGCACCTCAACCTGCTCGGGATCGACGTCATCCTCGGCCAGTCCACGTGCCAGGCCTTCGGCCCGAACGTGAACTCCACGACGACGACCAGCACGTCCACGACATCCACGTCGACGTCGACGACATCCACCTCCACGTCGACGACCACATCCACCACGACCACCACCACGACCGTCCCGCCCACGACGACGACCACCACGACGTCGACGACCACATCCACCACCACGACCACCACGACCCGCCCGCCGACGCCGCCCACGCCGCCCACGCCGCCTACACCCGGGCCGATCACCGGCGGTGGTCCGATCAACAACAACAACACGAACAACAACACGAGCAACAACGTCAACAACAACGAGAACACGGTGACCGTGGGGGGCGACACGATCAACATCAACTCCCAACCGGCCCAGGTGATCTTCGTGCCGGGGAGCGGCACCCACGTTGACAGCCAGAGCCAGAGCCAGACACAGGACCAGAGCCAGGTCCTCCACATCTCGTCGACCCGGGGCGCCAACGGGGCCGGCGGCGGCTTGGGTCCCGTCTCCCTGACTGCCTTCGCTGCCCTGGCGCTCGTCTTGGCCACCCTGGTCCGTGCCGGGAGCCGGCGCATGGTCCCTGACGCTTCCTACGAGTCCGCTGGTCAGTTCCCGAGGCTCGGGTCCGCCCGGCTCGAGTGGGGTCCGGCCCAGGTCGGCCGAGCCGTGCTGGCGGCCATCGTCGCCCTGGCCACGGGGACAGTGCGGCTGTTCACCAAGCGCCGGTAGGCCACCAACTCTTACTGGAGTCTGACGAACGGCCCGCTTCGGCGGGCCGTTCGCTGCGGCCGGCCCGGGCCGCTTGCCTCCTACTCCTTGAACGACAGGGAGAGAGCGAAGTCGCCGTTGTCGTCGACCCACCACCGGGCCAAGGCCAGGCCTGCTTCGGCCAGCTCGTCCTCCACCCCCTGGCGGCGGAACTTGGCGCTGATCTCGGTGCGGACGTCCTCGCCGTCGGCGAAGGTCGCCTCGAGGTCGAGGGCCCGCACATACACCGACTGGTCCCGATCGGCGCGGAGCCGCATCTCGATCCACTCCTCCTCCTCGTCGAAGAGGGCGACGTGGCCGAACCGCTCCGGCACGAAGTTCGCCTTCAGCTCGCGGTTGATCACTCGCAGGACGTTGCGGTTGAACTCGGCCGTCACCCCCTCGGCGTCGTCGTAGGCGGCCACCAGCCGGGCGGTTGACTTCACCAGGTCGGTTCCGAGGAGGAGGCTGTCGCCCACGTCCATGCGGGCGGACAGAGTGGCGAGGAACTGCGCCCGGGGGTGGGGCGGGAAGTTCCCAATGGTGCCGCCGAGAAACGCCACCACCCGCCGCCCGCCCTCGGGGATGGCCTCCAGGTGATGGTCGAAGTCGCCCACGATGGCGTGGATCTCCACCTTGGGGTACTCCTCGGCGAGGGGGGCGACCGCCCGCCGGAGGGCCGCCTCGCTCACGTCGAAGGGGATGAACCGGCGCAGCTGGCGACGGTCGGTGAAGACGTCGAGCAGGAGCCGGGTCTTCTCGGACGTGCCCGAGCCGAGTTCGATCACCGTGTCGGCCCCGGTTAAGGGCGGGATGCCGTGGCGGCACTCGTAGAGGATCGACCGCTCGGCCCGGGTCGGGTAGTACTCCGGAAGCCGGGTGATCCGTTCGAACAGCTCCGAGCCCCGCTCGTCGTAGAACCACTTCGGCGGGATGTCCTTGGGCACGGCGGTGAGCCCCGAGCGCACGTCGGACTCCAACGCGGCGCGCAGGTCGTCCCCGGTCAGGTAGACCTCGACGACCGGCTTGATCGAGGCCATCAGGCGTCGCGGGCGCAACGGAAGCCGGCGAAGATCTGGCGGCGGATGGCCAGGTCCCAGTTGCGGAACGTGGTGCGGACAGCCACGGGGGACGTCGCCCAGGAGCCGCCCCGGAGGACCTTGTAGCCGGACCCGAAGAAGACCTCGGAATACTCCCGGTAGGGGAAGGACGTGAAGCCCGGGTACGGTTCGAACTCCGAAGACGTCCACTCCCAGACGTCGCCGATCAGCTGCTCGACGCCGAACCCACTGGCCCCGGCGGGGTAGGCGCCGACCGGAGCGGGGCGGAAGTGGCGCTGGCCGAGGTTGGCCCGGTCGCCGGCTCCGGCCTCGGCACCCCACGGGTACAGGCGCTTGCCGCCGTCTGCCGCCCACGAGGCCGCCTTCTCCCACTCCGCCTCCGTCGGCAGCCGCTTGCCCGCCCATCGCGCGTACGCCGCGGCCTCGTGCCAGGAGACGTGTTGCACCGGCTCGTCGGCCGGCACGTCCTCCCGCAGGCCGAAGCGGATCCGCGACCAACCTCCACCGGCCTCACGTCGCCAGAAGAGGGGCGCCTCCGCCCCCGTCTCCTGCCGCCAGGCCCAACCCTCCTCCTCCCAGCAACGCCGCTCGTCGTACCCCCCGTCGGCGATGAACTCCAGGTACTGCCGGTTGGTCACCGGGAGCGTGTCGATCCAGAACGGAGGCAGATCGACAGGATGGGCAGGGCGCTCGTTGTCGTAGGCCCACGGGTGGTCGGTGCCCATCACGAACGGGCCGCCGGGGATGAGGACCTCGGCCACCGGCACCGGACGGCCGGCGGGAGGGGCGGGGGCGACCGGCCGGTAGGCGTCCTCTTCCATGAGCTGGAGGGTGGCGAGCATGGTCTCGTCGTGCTGGTGCTCGTGCTGGATCACCATGCCGTACAC
>JALZEC010000341.1 GCA_030862235.1 Actinomycetota bacterium
GTCTGACTGCGGGCCAGGAGGTGGGGCGGAATCTTGTCGCCTGCGTCTCCCCCGCCTCCGCCCGCGGTCGGCTCGGCCGCCGACCCGCCACCGTCGCCGGGAGCCGGCCCCTTCCCCAGGGCGGCCCGACGCTCCCTCGAGCGGCGCAGCAGGTGTTCGGGAACCTCGGTCATACCTCTACCAGCCTCGTCCGAACCATTACAGGGGACCCGAGATCCCGCCGTCCTTGCGGACTCGCCAGAAGTGGATGCCCATGAAGATGATGATGACGAAGGGCAGCATGAGCACGTGGAGGACGTACCATCGCAAGAGGGTGTCGGTGCCGATCTCGACGCCTCCGAGCAGGGCGAACTTCACCTGGGTTCCGAACACCGGCGTGTACCCCATCATGTTCGTGCCCACGGTGACCGCCCAGAGGGCGAGTTGGTCCCAGGGCAGCAGGTAGCCGGTGAACGAGAGCAGCAGGGTCAGGGTGAGGAGGATCACCCCGATCACCCAGTTGAACTCCCTTGGGGGTTTGTAGGCCCCGTGGTAGAAGACGCGGGCCATGTGCAGGAACACCGAGATCACCATGAGGTGGGCCCCCCATCGGTGCATGTTCCGCACGAGCAGACCGAAGGTGACGGATGTCTCCAGGGTTCGGATGTCGTTCCACGCTGCCGCCGCCGTCGGCCGGTAGAAGAACATCAGGAAGATGCCGGTGACGGTCAGGATGATGAACAAGAAGAAGGAGAGCCCGCCGAGACAGAGCGTGTAGCTCACCTTCACCGCGTGGCGCTTCACCTTCACCGGGTGCAGGTGGTAGATGAGGCTGTTCATCACCACGTATGAGCGGTTTCTGGGGCTGTCGGTGTAGCCCTTGCGGAAGATCGACCCGGGCCGGAAGATCGAGGACCAGGCCTGGGATCCCTTGACCTTCTCGCCTACCTCGGCCAGCCGCTCGGCCATCGACTGATGGCCGTTCCCGTTTCCATTGCCGTTGCGACGGAAGAGCCCTGCCACCTACCCCTCCACCGACACGGCGGGCGCCTTCTGGTACCTCAGATCCATCAAAAGCGCATCCCGTACGCGTACCCGTGCTTGTAGTCGCGCTGGTGCGGATCGCCCTCCTTGGACTCCACGCCTGCCTTCCCCATGATGATCACTCCGGTGGGGCACCGGTCGACGCAGAGCCCGCACCGAGTGCAGACGTCCTCGTCCACCACGAAGATCACGTGGTCGTCGGGGTCGACGCCGGGCTGGTCGGTCTCCACCGCCTCGGCCACGGCATCGGTCGAGAGCATGTGGATGCACTTCCACGGGCAGATGTCGACGCAGCCCTCGCACATGATGCACTCGGACTGGTCGATGTGGAGGAACTGCTTAGGCTTGACCGCCTTGGACAGATAGTCGCTGCCGACCTCCTGTAGGACGTAGTCGCCGCTGAAGGCCGGCATCGGCGGATTTGCGTCGTTCTTGGGCATCCTCAAGCCTTCCTGATGAGGGGACGGCCGAAGCGGGATGTGGGCTCGACTTCCTGCTTCGGTGTGCCTCTCTTCTGCCAGACAGACCAGAGCCAGACGTGGACAACGAGGAAGATGATGTACAGCAAGCTGGCGACGATGTCGCGGATCGCCTGGTAGCTGACCAAGATCCTTCCCGATCCCCCAATAGCCTTGCCATCGTCGCCGAACTTCACGCCCTCGCTGCTGATGCCCATCAGGATGCGGTCAGGACGCCAGAGCAGCTCGTTGTCGGCGAAGTCGAGCCACTGGTGGGGGACGTTCCCGTAGGCCACGAACATCAGGGCGAAGACGAAGGTGCCCGAGATGAAGGCCTCTCCCCAGCTGAGCGGGGTGCCAGCCGGACGCTTGCGGGCAACGACGAAGCAGATGGCCGTGCCGACGATCAGGACGAGGAGCGACGAAATGAACGCGGCCAACGGTCACCTCCTTCAGCAAGCTCGTGAACGCGCTCACATTCTAGCGGCGGCGCCCCTGAACAGCGATTCGACACCACGGCGGTTCTAGCACGGCCCCTCTGCCAGGGGCACATCGCGGCGACCCGCTCTGGACCGGTCGGCGGGACAAGGCCGGGGGGTCGCTTGGATCACCTTGGCGGGCACCACGTACAGTCCTCGGCGTGACTCAGGTACCGGAGTACCTGCTGGAACGATCTCGAGCCCGCCGGGCCGCCCTTGGCCTCGGAGGGGACGCGCCTGCCCCCTCGTCCTCCGCGTCGGCTCCCCCCGCCGAGGCCCCGGCCAACGACGACGCGCCAGCTTCCGCCAGCGCCGCCCCCGCAGTCGCCGACGCACCGGCGCCGGCGGCAGCGAGTGGTGCGGTCGCCACGGCCGCCCCTCCCGCGCCCCCCG
>JALZEC010000347.1 GCA_030862235.1 Actinomycetota bacterium
CCTCCTAGACATCCCCCGGGCGGTCGGGACAGGTTCGCTAGGATTCACCCGGTTTGGCAGGCCGGCTCGAGCCTCGCTCCGAGCTCGTCAACCGCTCTTCACGCCCCCGACACACTCGCCGGAGCGGGCGAAGCTCCGATGGGCGTTCTCGCGGCGTGTCGTGCCGACAAGGGCGTGGGGGACGTTCGCGGGCTCGCACGGGCGAAGCCCGGAGGAGGAGGGGGGCAGACAAGGTGCACACCCGGGCCAGGCTCGGAGCCCTGGCGTGGATCTTCGTGCTCGCGGCCGCGGTGGGCGGATGCGGTGGCGACGATGACGACAGCTCGTCGAACACGACCCGCAACACCCGGTTCCCGCCCCCGGCCGAGGTGGAGAACAGGCCCATCCAGGAGGGCGAAGGTGCCTGCGGGCTCCTCAGCCGCACCGAGGTCGAGTCCGTCGCTGGTGTCAGCGTGAACCCCGGCGACGGCGTGGCCACCAAGGGTGGCACCTCCTCGTGCGCCTACCGGGTGCGGAACAACACCGCCCAGTACGTGGGCGTCATCGTGCAGACCGAGGGCGGAACCAACTTCGAGAACACCTCGCAGGCCCTCGGCGGCGCGGCCGAGCCGCTCCCCGGCGTCGGCGAGCGGGCGTTTGTCGCCAAGGACACGGTGTACGCCCTCAAGGGTGGCCGCCTCCTGATCCTGACCGTGTCGACGACGCAACCCGAGCCGGCGCGCAAGCAGGCCGCCATCCGCCTCAGCCAGGCGGCGATCGGAAAGGTCTGACGGGCGCGCCACGCCCCGGGCCGGGCCCGGGGCGTCAGCGCTCTGGGTCGGAACGGGCGAGTGACCGCCCGGACAGGGTTAGAACCCGCCGCCGCCGGCGGTTTCGAGGCTCTGGCCCCCACCCTCGGCCGTCGGGCCTTCGTCCTCGGCCTGGCCCTTGGCCGCTCCCGTCCGGCCGCCCTCGGTGCCCCCGCTCGCCTCCGGGCTGCCTGCTCCAGGGGGCCCCACCGTTTCGATGGGCTGCTGCTCGATCTGGTCGAGCTCGCTTCGCAGCTCGCCGGGCATCGGCTCCGCGCCCTCGGCCTGTTCGCGCTTGGGCTCGAGGGGGTCGCCGTGGGGGGTGTGTTCGTCCATGCGGGGGAGCTCACTGGTCATGGTGCATCCTTCCGTCTGTCGGGGGCGTTCGCGAGGGGCGTGCCGCCGACCTGGCGGCGTGTTCGGAGCGAACGCTCACTTCCGTACCCTTGCATCGTGTCTCCCCGCGCCCGGGTTCAACGAAACGTGGAGCAGCAGGCGCCCGCCGGTCTAAGAGGCTGGGTGCGCGAAGATTGAGGGACAGCACACGCAAAAGGCACGCAAAAGGAAGGTGGGCCCATCATGAAGCTCGGCGTCGTCGGCAAGGGCGGAGTAGGCAAGACCACTCTGTCAGCGCTGATCGCCCAGACCTACGCCGAGCGCGGCTAGCGGGTCCTGGCCATCGACACCGACTCGAACCCCAACCTGGCGGTGAGCCTGGGACTCAACCTCGACCAGGCCGACGAGGTGCCCCTCCTCCCCCGGCGTCTGGCGGTGGGCGGCGACGGGGCGATGAGCACGGCCGAGCTGGTCGAGCAGTACGGCGTCATGACCCCGGCCCAGGTCATGCTCATCCACGCCATGCGCATCACCCAGGCGGGAGCCGGCTGAACGTGCGGTAGCCACGCTGCCGTGCGCAGCATCCTGGGAGCAGCCATCGACGAGCAGGCCGATGTCACCCTCGTGGACATGGAAGCCGGCCTCGAACACCTGAGCCGCTCGGGCGGCACGCTCGCCTACGCCGACGTCCTCCTCGTGGTCATGGAGCCCAGCCGCAAGTCGATCCTCACCGCCGGCCGCACGATCGTGCTGGCCAACGAGCTGGGCCTTCAGCGGGTCTACGGCGTCGGGAACAAGGCCCGTCCAGAGGACGAGGAGTTCTTCCGCAAGGTGGCGGCGGAGTACAACGTGCCTTTGGCCGGCATCGTCCCCGAGGACGAGGACGTCGTGGAGTCTGACCGGGCGGGGACGATCCTGCCCAAGGGTCAGGGCGAGGCGGTCCGTGAGGCCGTGCGCCGCATCGTCGACTTCGTGGACGAGGCGATGGCGGGCGCACCCGCCTAGCTTCCCGACCCAGGCCGGCTGGCTCACCACCACGCCCTGGGTGGCTCGACGACTACAGAAAGTCGGTACAGGGACTTTCGCCCTATAGGTTCTCCACATACAATGACCGCCACAGCTGGCCAGGAGTGTCGCCAGCGCACGAAAGTGGGGGTGTTGTAGTGAGCGCTATCAACGTCTGGTGGTTGATCGGCGACATCTTGCTGATCTTCGTCGTCGCCCCAGTAGTTGTCCTCTTCCTGAACAAGGTTCTCCGGCCGATCAAGGAGATCTACGCCTACGCCGATGACACGCTGGAGCACGGCGTCGGCATCACCGCCCAGCTCGACTCGGTGCCCAAGCTGGCCCGCACCCGGGAGCTGGCGGGTCAGGCTCGGCAGGCAGCCTCTCGTTACGCCTCCGCCCTCCAGCGCATCCTCTAGGTCGCTCTTGACCGGGACGTTCTCAGAAGAGACGCCAGGCGCGATCACGCGCCGGCACAGCAACGAAAGAAAGTGGGGAACACGTGGGCATTGAGTCCATTCTCCTGTTCATCGGCATCGCGGCCATCGTGGCGGTCCTCGCCATCTACCTGATCACGGTGGCGTCGATGCTCAATCACGTGAGCTTCACCGTCGGCACGATCCTCGTCGGGGTTCGCTCCATCGCCCACCAGACCGCTCCCATCGGCGGGGTGCTCCGGGAGATCGTCAGCGAGGTCCAGGGCATCGAAGAGGACCTCGACGCCCTGCTCGCCAGCGCCGAAGAGGAGCCGGCCGAGATCTCGTCCGGACGCCGCTAGTCCAGCGTCCCGGGCGGCGTTCCCGCCGCTCCACCAGACCGAAAAGCGTCCCGCGGCGGCCCTTTCAGGCAGACGCGGGACGCTTTCGCGTCCGGCTTTCGCGCGGAGCGTTGCAGGAATCCCGCACTCTGGGTGTTGATCCTCACGCTCCGGTGCAATAGAGTGCCGGCCCTAAGACGTGCTATAGGTACGGGCCAGCCAAGTTTCGCAGCCTCCGTCGCTCCACAGTCGCTCCCGTCGTCGCGCCCACCATCCCTAGGGGGGAGAGAATGATGCAGCGTTGGAGGTCGACCACGGATCAACGTGGTCAGGCCACGTTCACGCTACTCATCGTCCTGGTCGTCGTCGCGATTGCAGTGGTACTGCTCTATCGCACGGCCTGGACGGCTGACAGCATTAACGACAAAGCCGGCAGGATCGCTGAGACCGGTGCCGGCATCAACGAGGCGACGTCCGCCGTGCTCAAGCTGGGTCGCACGAACCAGCTGGCGTCGTCCATCCTCGACACCGCCCGGCCGCTCGAGGGCCAGCTGAACGAGGTCATCCGGCTGGCGCAGTCGATCGACGGGTTGGCTACGTCCATCAACGGCACCGCCGGCACGATCAACGACACGGCCAAGGGGATCAACGGCTCAGCAGCCACGATCCTGGGTAACGCCCGGTCGATCAATGACGGCGTCGCTCAGATCAACACGAACCTGGACACCACCTTGGCACTGGCCAATGCCATCAAGTCCGACACCGGCAACATCCTCGGTCAGGCAGTGACGGCGAACCACTTCGCCTCGTGCATCGACCGGAATCTGCTCACGTCCACCGGCAACACGGTCTGCTGAGGGAGAGGAACACATGGTTTCCACAATGGGACAGCGGACCGAGCTCCGCAGCGCACCCCGGGTCCGGGAGGGCGACGACCAGGCCACGTTCCTCAGCCGCTGGCTGAAGGTGTGGGTGATCCTGCTCACCGTCGTCACCCTGGTGGTGGTGGTCTACCTGATCATCATCACCAACACCCTGGCCTCGATCAACGGCAACCTCGCCACCGCCGACCGGGCCGTCACCGGAGCGGGCGGCAACGTCCAGACCCTGCCGGCCCAGGTGGACCGGATCAACGGGGCCCTGGCCGCTATCGACCCCGCCCTGAAGCCGATCCCCGGCCAGGCGAACGACATCATCGCCGCGCTGACCTCGATCAACGACAAGCTCACCAACACCGACGCCTCCCTCAAGGACACGTCCTCCGTGCTGGTGACCGTCCTCGGTCAGGTCAACAGCGTCCGTGACCTGCTGATCGACGCCGACGACCCGCCGGACCGCCTGGGTGTCCAGAACATCCACCATCGGGTCGCCGCCATCAACGGCCAGAGCTCCCCGAGCGTCGGTGTGGCTCCGGACGGCGGCAACTGCCGGGACTTCTGCGACCGGTCCCGCCAGGGCAACCTGACGGCCGCCGA
>JALZEC010000350.1 GCA_030862235.1 Actinomycetota bacterium
GGTGCAGCCGGGGCACGTCGCCGCACGCGCCCACGGCATCGTCGAGCGTCGCTCGGGCGAGCGCCAGCTCCCCGTTGCTCGCGTAGAAGTCTGCGAGGGCGAGGTGCGCGGCCGGGTCCCGGGGCGACGCGGCACGGGCCGCCTCCAGCTCGGCCAGGCGGACGGCCCCGTCGCCGGCCAGACCGAGAGCGAACAGCGCGGCCCGCCCCCGGCGCCGCCACCAGTGGCGGAGACCGACCAGCAGCGCGACGTGCACTGCGGCCGCCGTCCAGCTCAGCGCCGGCGTCCGGCGAAGGTCGTACACCACCACCCAATCGCCGAAACTGCTCGTCAGCGAGAGGAGCGGATAGCCCACGAGGGTGAAGACGAGCTCGATGAGGCCAGCGACCACGAGGAGGTAGCGCAGCGGGGTCCGCCAGCGCCGGCCCACCATCCCGGCCGCCACCATGACCAGCCCACAGGCCAGGCTCACCACGTTGCCGGACAGGGCGACGAACCAGTTCTCGTATGGGGTCAGGCGGCCGCCCACCGTGACCGAGCCCTCGAACAGTCCGTACCGGAAGGCCAGCACCCGGGCTCCGACCATCCGCACCGCCGCCACGTGCCCCAGCTCGTGGAGCAGCACGACCACGGGCGGCACCAGGAACATCCCCACCTGCATGGCCAGCCGCCGGTCGCTGGCGGTGAACTTGGCGTCCCAGAACGTCCTCCACGACCGGACCAGGGCTATGGCGGTGAACAGCGCCGCTGCGCCCAGGATCAGGTTGATGGCGCTCGAGGAGGGGTCGAAGGGCACGGTGGCGATGGTAGAGGCGGCCCTCGCTAGACGAGCAGCTGGGTTTAGAGTCGCAAGTGCGGTTGAGGTAAGCGGCGGGGGGCCGCGGGGGAGGGGACGACATGGCGCGCTACGACCTGGTCATCGTCGGGATGGGCTCGGGCGGCATGATCGGCGCCGAGTTCGCCGCCACCATCGGTCTGCGGGTGGCGGTCGTCGAGCGGTCGCGGGTGGGAGGCGACTGCCTGTGGACGGGTTGCGTCCCGAGCAAGGCCCTCCTCGCCTCGGCCAAGGCGGCCCACACCATGCGGGTGGCGGACAAGTACGGCCTCCCTTCGGTTGACCCGGAGATCGACACGTCGCTGGTGTGGAAGCGCATCCGAGCCATCCAGCAGGAGGTGGCGGCGACGGACGACAACCCCGAGCGCTTCGCCGAGATGGGCGTCGAGCTCATCCTCGGCACGGCGCGCCTCCGGGGTCCGAACACCGTCCTCGTGACGCCGCAGAACCCGAGCGAGGGGCCCGACCGCGAGCTGGAGGCCAGGGTCATCCTGCTGTGCACCGGCAGCCGTCCGGCGGCGCCACCGATCGACGGGCTCCGCGAGGCGGGGTATCTCACCAGCGAGAACCTGTTCGAGATCGACCGGGCACCCAAGAGCGTCGTGATGATCGGGGGTGGCCCCATTGCCGTCGAGATGGCGCAGGCGTTCATCCGGCTCGGCGTGCGGACGACCGTCCTGCAGAAGGGGCCGGGCATCCTGCCCCGCGACGAGCCCGACCTGGTCGCCCTGCTCACGGCGAAGCTCCGGAACGAAGGAGTGGACCTCCGGCTGAACGTCGACACCGAGCGAGTCACCACCGCCGGCGGCAGGAAGGTGGTCCACGGCAGCGAGAACGGCGTTCCCGCCCGCTGGGAGGCCGAGGAGCTGCTCGTCGCGGTCGGCCGGCGGCCGAACGTCGAGGGCCTCGGCCTGGAGGAGGTGGGGGTCAAGGTCGGGAAGCGGGGCGTGGAGGTGGACGAGCGGATGCGCACGTCCATCCCCTCCATCTACGCCTGTGGTGACGTCGCCGGCCGCTACCTCTTCACCCACTCCGCCGGCTACGAGGCCGTCCGGGCCATCCGCGACGCGTTCTATCCGGGCAAGGGGAAGGTGACCGACTTCGTGCCCTGGTGCACCTTCACCGACCCCGAGCTGGCCCACGCCGGCTTGACCGTCAGCGAGGCCAGGGCCAAAGACGGGGACGACGTCGAGGTGTACCGGCTCGAGCTGTCCCACTCCGATCGGGCCCGGGCCGACGGGGCGGCCGAAGGCGCGATGATCCTGGTCACCACCAAGGGCAAGGTGGTCGGGGCCCACATCCTCGCCCCCTCGGCCGGCGAGATGATCCACGAGCTTGCCCTCGCCATCAACGAGGGCATGCGCCTGGCCGAGGTGGCCAGCCTGATCCACGTCTACCCGACGCTCTCGACGAGCATCGGCCAGCTGGCGGCGGAGGCGGCGTTCGAAGGTGCCCGCCGGCTGCGATGGCTGGTGCGCAAGGAGCGCTGACCACAGGCGGCGAGGAGTCGGGCGGGCCCACCGGCGGCGGGCTCAGTCCTTGTCGCCCTTCCCCTTGCCCTTGCCGTTCCCGCCGTCGCCGCCGTCCTTCCCCCGGTCGTCATCGTCGCCGGCGTCCTCAGCCACGTCGTTGTCCACGTCCGGCTGGACGACGGTCAGCGAACCGCTGGAAGACGCCGGCGGAACGGTGACCGTCACGGACGGCGAGCGCGCCGGCTGGTCGGTTCGAACGAGGGTCGTCGTGCTCACCGCCGTACTCACCGTCGGGGCCGGCGCCTCCTGACCGGTCGCGCCCGACGCCGGCACCCCCTCCCCCGGCGACCCGTCGGGCCGGGCCAGCAGGAACAGGGCCACGAGGATGAGGGCGGCCACCCCCAGCAGGGTCAAGCGGCGGCGGCGAAGCTCGGGGGACACGGCCCGGCCGGCCACCGGTGCTCCCACGACGGCCTCGGAGGGCAGGACCATCGTCCCGGCCGGGAAAGCATCGAGGGTCGGGTCGAGCGGGCGGCCGGACAGGGCGGCGGCCATCTCCTCGGCCGAGGCGAAGCGGTCCTCCGGATCGCGCGCCATCGCCCGTTCCACGGCGGCGACCAGCTGGGGATCGAGATCGGGGCGGACAGCCGTCAGCGGGACGAAGTCGCCGTCGGCCACGGCCCGAGCGACGGCGAGCGCCGACTCACCCTGGAACGGCTTGCTGCCGGTCAGGGCTTCGTACAGCACGACACCGAGAGAGAAAAGGTCCGAGCGGAGTGTGGCGGGATGGCCTTCCAACCGCTCGGGCGCCACGTACGCGGGGGTGCCGACGAGCTGGCCGGTCTGGGTGAGGTCGATCCCGTCGCCCCCCGTCCCCAGGCTCTTGGCGATGCCGAAGTCCGTGATCTTGGCCCGCCCGTCGGCGGTGAGCAGGATGTTGCCCGGCTTCACGTCCCGATGGACGATCCCGGCGGCGTGGGCGGCGGCCAGCGCACCGAGCACGCCCGTGGCCGCCTCGCACAACCACGCTGTGTCCACCGGCCCGTCGGGGAGGCGGTCAGCGAGGCTGTCTCCCGGAAGGCGCTCCATCACCAGATAGGGCACCCCTTCGTGCTCGCCGGTGTCGAAGACGGCGACGGCGTTGGGGTGGGTCAGGCCGGCTGCGGCCCGCGCTTCGACCTGGAACCGCAGGCGGACGTCGTCCCGCAGCGCCATCTCCGGGCGCAGCATCTTCACTGCCACCGGCCGATCCAACCGCTCGTCGAGGGCGTCGTAGACATAGGCCATCCCGCCGCTCCCGAGCAGGGAGCCGATGCGGTACCGGCTGCCGACGAGCGCCCCAGCTTCGAGCGTCGACATTGATGTGCCCTGCACCGCCGCGGTTTGTACCCCGGACGAAGGCGGCAGAATCGCCGGCTACTCGAACAGGGTCAGCAGCCGCTCTGGCGGCCGAGCGACGACGGCCTTGTCCCCGGAAATGACGATCGGCCGCTGGATCAGAATGGGGTGGGCGGTCATGGCGTCGAGCAGCTCGTCGCGGCTGGCGTCGGCCAGGCCGAGCTGCTGGTACTCGGGCTCCTTGGTACGGATGATCTCCCGTGGGTCGTCGGTGCCCAGCTTGTGCAGCACCTCCTCGAGCTGCTCTCGGGTGGGGGCCTGCTCCAGGTAGCGGACGTACTCGGCGTCGATGCCCCGTTCCCGGAGGATGCCCTCGGCTGTCCTGCAGTTGGAACAATCTGGTTTGAAATAGACCGACACTCCCATGGCTGTCACTCTACGAATCGTGACCGAACGCATTGCTCTCGTGACCGGCGCCACGGGGTTCATCGCCACCCACCTCCTCCCCGCGCTCTCCGCCTCCGGCTGGCACGTCCGGGTCTCCGGGCGCCGCCCCCGTCCCGACGACCTCTCACCCGACATCGACTACCAGCCCGCCGACCTGGCGGGCGACGACGACCTCGGCCCCCTCCTGGAGGGGGTCACGCACGTCTTCCATCTCGCCGGGGCCTCGAGCTCGCGGTCGGACGAGGAGGAGATGTTGCGGACCAACGTGGGCGGGACCGAGCGGCTTCTCGAGGCCGTATCCAAGGCGGGAACGGTCGAGCGGTTCCTCCACATGTCCACCACCGCGATCTACGGGGAGGAGGTCCAGCTCCCCTCCCCGGTGCCCGAGGACGTGGAGCCCCACCCAAGCCGCGGCTACGGGAAGGCCAAGTGGGGCGCCGAGCAGGCCGTGTGGCGGGCGAGCGAGAACGGGATGCCCGTGGTCGTGCTCCGGCCGGTGTCGGTGCATGGACCGGGCGCCACCAAGCTCCTGGCCAGCGCCATCCTCGACGTCGCCATCGAGCGTTTCGCCGGCCACGACCGGCTTCCCGTCCCCGCCGAGCCCATCGAGCAGCGCCTCCTCCACGTCGAGGACCTGGTCGGCGCCTCCCTGCACCTGATCGACCACGAGGAGGCGGTCGGCCGGGCGTTCAACGTGGTGTCCGGCGTCTACCCGACGAGCCACGACGTCGCCGGCCTGCTGGCCGATGCCTTCGGGATGACGGTGGAACTGGATGACGACCCCGACTGCGGCCCGAGCTACGACGAGCGGAAGCAGACCTGGGAGCGCATGCTCGACGAGGGCATGCGGGACGACATCATCTTCACCAAGGAGCGGTTCCGGTTCATGCGCAAGGCGAACCGCAACAACCAGCTCAGCATCGAGGCCCTGCTCGGCACCGGCTTCCGCCTGCAGCACGCCGACCTGGCCCAGGAGGTCCCGGCCGACATCGCCTGGTACCGCGAGCACCGCTGGATCCTCGGGCCCTGACGGCGGCGAGAGAGTCCTCGACGTCGACGGCCAGCGCCTGCGATCCCCGCCTCTTCTGTACGTTCTACCGCCGGTCGGGGTCGGGGCAAAGGCGGGAGGTGAGCCTCACCCGGCGAGAGTTCGAGGGGGATTGACAGCGACCGCCCACCCCTGCAAACTTCCCCCGGCCGGGGCCCGGGGTGCGTCCGCCGTGCGCCCCAGCCCCGGCCTCTCCCTTCGCTGGCACGGTCAGGAGCCGGTTGGCCCGCCGTAGGTGATCCGGGGGACGATCAGGGCCACGAACGACGGGCCAGAGCCCACGAACCACCACCCCAGGTGGCGCCCGCACGTTGAGCAGTGGGCGTAACACCACTCGTAGCCGGCGAACCACGTGGCCTCGGGAGTGAGCGCTCCCGCGCTGGTGCAGCCGGCTGCGTCCCGGAAGCAGCGGACCGTCCACGAGTATCCGGCCGGGTTCCGGAAGGTGTGCTCGTGCCCGCCAGCACGCCAGACGGCCAGCGAACCCTTGGTCACCACCGCCCGGCACTGCCCGCACCGCACCCGGTCGTCGCGCTCGACCTCGGCGACATCCTCGATGTCCGGGTCGGCGACGTCCACGGTGGGAACCGGCACGTCGAGCGAGGGGAGCACCGCGCCTCAGGCCCGGTCCAAGACCTCGATCCGGACCCGCTTGTTGCCCTTGCCCTTGGACTCGGTCTTGACCACCCGCACGCGCCCGACCTCGTCGGTGGACCGCACGTGCAAGCCTCCGTCCGCCTGTTTGTCCAGTCCGACGATGTCGATCACGCGGATGGGGTCGACCCCTTCCGGGATGAGGTTCACCTTGGTCCGGATGAGGTCGGCATCGGCGAAGGCCTCGGCCCGGGGGACCCACGCCACCTCCACCGGCCGGGCCGCCTCGAGCTCCATGTTCACCAGCTCCTCGACGGTGGCGCCGAAGCCGTCGGGGAGAGGGTCGAACTCGAAGTCCATCCGGGCGGTCAAGGGCTCCATGTTCCCGCCCGTGACCGGCACTCCCCAGCGGTTCCAGATCACGCCGCACAGCACGTGGAGGGCGGTGTGGGTTCGCATCAGGGCGTGGCGCCGTTCCCAGTCGACCTCGCCCGAGACCTCCTCGCCCACTTCGGGCGCAGGCCCGTCGAGGGTGTGCCAGACCCGATCGCCTTCCTTGCGCACCGACACCACCGGCCGCCCCCCGAGGACGCCGGTGTCGTGCGGCTGCCCGCCCCCCGTCGGGTAGAAGGCGGTCTGGTCGAGTCGCACCTGTGTCCCCTCGCGGACCTCGACGACCCTCCCGGTGAACGATCGCAGATAGGCGTCGTGCAGGAAGAGCTGCCCCCCGGTTGTCATGCCGTGGAGGCTACGACGGCGGCCGCTGAGTCGGGGCGAAGGTCATGGCATCATGGGGTTGGAGGCGTCGCCGGCTCCAAAGTCAGGGAGAAAACCCGTCGTGACGGTTCGGCAAGTGATCGTGCTGGTGATCATCGTGCTCGCCATTGCCATCGCCTTCGCCGCCATCTCCGTCGACATCATGGGCGGCGACGACCCGACCTGAGCCGATCGAACTCAAGTCCCCTTTGGGAAGCTCCCGGTTGTCGGCCCTGACACTCGCCCAGATGGTGACGGCCAAGACCAGGGCGATCACCCCGAGGCTGAACCAGGTCGGGAAGTGGAACCACTCCACGACCAGCATCTTCACCCCGACGAAGGCCAGGATCACGGCCAGGCCCCGATTCAGGTAGCGGAACCGCCCCGCCATCCCGGCGAGCAGGAAGTACAGGGCCCGCAGCCCGAGGATGGCGAAGGCGTTCGACGCGAACACAATGAACGGTTCGCGTGACACGGCCAGGATCGCCGGGATGGAGTCGACGGCGAACACCACGTCGGTGCTCTCGACCAGCACCAGGACGGCGAAGAGGGGCGTGGCCAGCAAGCGTCCGGTGCGCCGGGTGAACAGCCTCTGGCCGTCGTACTCGGTGGTCGACGGGACGACGCGCCGCACGAGCCGCAGGACAGGGTTCGCCTCAGGATGGACCTCGGCCCCCTCGTGCCGGGAGATCTTCACCGCGGTGAACAGGAGGAAGGCTCCGAAGACGTAGAGGATCCAGTCAAACGCCTCGAGAAGGGCCACCCCGGCGAAGATGAAGATCGCCCGCAGGACGAGAGCGCCGAAGATCCCCCAGAACAGCACCCGGAACTGGTACTTGGCGGGCACGCCGAAGTACCCGAAGATGACCGCCCACACGAAGACGTTGTCGACCGAGAGGCTTTTCTCGATCAGGTAGCCAGCGAGGTATTCCCCTGCCGCCGCGCCCCCGTAGGCCCAGCCGATGAGGGCGGTGAACGACAGGCCGAGGGCGATCCAGACCGCGCTCTCGGTCCCCGCCTCCCGGAAGCTGATGGCGTGTGGGTTGCGATGGACGAGCAGGAGGTCGGCGACGAGCAGGATGCTGATGGTCGCCAGGAGGGCGCCCCAGGCCCAGTAGGGCACGTGGATGGAGACGAACTCCGCCCCCTCGGACACGGCGAGCACGGTCAACGCCCCCCGCGCTGCACCCGGGAGATCTGGCCCTCGGCTGGATGCATCCCTGCCACGAAACCCGCTCGCACGTCTCCTCCGGCTCTGGCCAGAGGTCTCGCCGCCCGTGCAACGGGCCGAGGTGCCGGGCCGAATCGTCGGCCGGGATGACGGCAGATCCTCGCGGGGCTACTCCCCTCCGAAGTTTCGATCCTATCGCGCCTCTCGCGCCGGCAAAGGCACCTGGCGCGATCCTGCCTGTGAGCGCTCAGCGCCGCTGGAAGTCGAGCAGGAAGGGATTGCTCTCGCGTTCCCGGCCGATCGTCGTCGTGGGGCCGTGCCCCGGGAGGACCTGGACGTTGTCGGCCAAGGGCAGGATCTTCTCCTCCATCGAGGCCATGAGCTCCTCGAACGAGCCTCCGGGCAGGTCCGTCCGACCGATCGAGCCGGCGAACAAGTGGTCCCCGCTGAACAGGACGGCGGCCTCGCCGTCCATCTCGAGCAGGAAGCAGACCGACCCTTTGGTGTGACCGGGCGTGTGGAGGGCGGTGAACGTCATCCCCGCCCCCGATACCCGCTCGCCGTCGTCGAGGCCGATGACCAGCTCGGGGGGATCGAGGTCGAGGCCCTCGTAGGCGAGCAGGTCGCCCAACGACCCGCCTGCACCGAGCGGGTCGAGGAGCATGTGCTTGTCCTCGTCGTGGATCCGAACCGGGACGGGTTCGGGTAGGCCGTCCACCACCTCGGCCACCCCACCGACGTGATCGACGTGACCGTGCGTGGCGAACAGGGCGACCAGCGTCAGGTCCTGTTGGCGTAGCCGCGCGAGGATCGCCGCCGGGTCTGGTGGCGCGTCGATCAGGACGCACTCGCCGCCCGGCCCTTGGGGGGCGACGATCCACGCGTTGGTCCCCGCCACCCACAGACGCAGGCCCTCGATCATCACGGAATCAAGGTAGTGGTGGCCGGGACAGGGCCTGGGCGATGCGACGGGGTCCCGGGTGCTCCTCGATGTCCTCGAGTGGCGCAGGGAGGGCGATGCACCAGTTGGGCCACTGGTCGGTCGTCCCGGGCATGTTCGGACGCTCCTCTACGGCGAGGGCGTCGTCGAGCGTGGCCGTGAGCAGCAGGCACGGGGTCTGGCTCAGGGCGTCGTAGGCGGCAGCCACGACCTCCTCCACGCGAGTGTCGTCGTCCGCGCCGGCCAGCTTGGCCAGCCGCTCCCGGGTGGCGACCGTCGACTCCTCGTTCGGTTCGAGGTCGAGCGAGCGCTGGACGTCCAGGTCGGTCCCTCGCCAAAGCCCGGCGATGGTGGGGAGGTCGTGGGTTGTCACCGCGGCGAGGGCGTGCACGGGCCATTCGGCGGGTGGCGCGCTCTCGAACCACAGCAAGCGATAGGACAGGATGTTGCGCGCCGCCAGCTCGACCCGCACCTCGGTCTCCACCGTGCCGAGGTCCTCGCCGACCACGTAGGCCCCCGCCCGGTGGCTCTCCAAGGCGACGATGTCGAGCAGGTCCGAGGCCGGGTAGCGCACGTACGTGCCCTCTTTGGGGCTCGCCCCCTGGGGAACCCAGAAGAGCCGGAACAGGCCCATCACGTGGTCGAGCCTCATCCCTCCTCCGTGGCGCAGCGAGGCCCGGATGGTTTCGACGAAGGGGGCGTACGCAGCCGCCCGGAGCCTCCAGGGGTCGAAAGGGGGCACGCCCCAGTTCTGGCCCTGGGTGTTGAACTCGTCCGGCGGCGCGCCGACCGACATGCCTGCGGCGAGGACGCCCTGCCACAGCCACCCGTCCGCCCCGGCCGGGTCGACCCCGACGGCCAGGTCCTCGATCAGCGACACGCCCGCGCCGGCGTCCGCCAGTTGACGGTCGACCAGCCATTGGAGCCACTGGTGGAACCGCACCCGATCACGGCGATCCTGCCGGAACCGCCCCACCTCGGGAGCGTCCGGGTAGCGGTACTCCTGGGACCACTCCCGCCACGGGCGGCCGAACTCCTCGGTGAGGGTGCAGAACGTGGCGTACCCCTCGAGGGACGAGCCGCCTGCCTCGCAGTACGCGTCGAACGAGGGATCACCGGGAAACCGCTCCCAGATCCAGGTCAGGGCCTCCAGCTTGAGCCGGTACACCTCGTCCCGGTTGATCCGGCGATCGCCATTGAGGGCGCGGCCCTCGGCCGCCAGCTTCTCCAGATCGCCACCCAGGTCGGCGGCTCCCGGCACCTCCTCCACCCGGAGATAGAGGGGGTTCCGGAACTGGCGGCTGCTCGGGAAGTACGGGCTGGCCGTCTGGGGCAGACCGGGCAGGGCGGCGTGGAGAGGATTGAGGAGGAGCAGGCGGGCGCCCAGCTCGGCCGCCGACCACTTCCCGATGCGGCGGAGGTCGGCCAGGTCCCCGATCCCCCAGCTCTCTCGGGACCGGACGGCGTAGAGCTGCACCGCCCACCCCCATCCCCGGCCTTCGGGAAGGAAGCACCGGCCGGGGCTGACGATGAGGCGGACCTCGGACCCGTCCTCCCGGTCGGTGACCGTGTGGTACCCGAGGGGGACGTCCGGAGGGAGGGGACCGTCGAGGTCCAGATCCCCACCGTCTTCGGTCGTCAGCCGGACCGGCCTCCCGAAGTCCACCGGCTGGCCGGCATGGACGACGCAGAGGCCCTCGCTGTCAGGGGGACGATCGCCATCGCCCGCCCCCATCGATCCCAGGATGGCATCCAGGGTCGCTTCCGGAGCGTCCACCCATTCGCCGTCGGCTCGCTGGTACCGCTCGGCGACGCCCCATGCGCCAGCATCCACACGCGGACCGTACCGGCTCCCCGAACCCGCTCGGTCACGACGTGGCGGGGGCGGGCGCGGCCGGCGCGGGCGGGGCGGACCGGGGACGGCGGTGCCGGAGCCGGCTGATGGCCCAGCCCAGAAGGGCGAGCGCGGCCAGCGGCGCTAGCCAGCCGAGCGCGACGATCATCCCGCCGATCACGGCAATGGCTCCGTCGACTGCCCGTGCCAGGCTCCGGGCCAG
>JALZEC010000367.1 GCA_030862235.1 Actinomycetota bacterium
TTGGGTCGCCCCCGAGCTGCGGGGCAGAAAGGAAGTCCCGGCCGAGGTCGAAGCCGGCCTGCGTGGCCCGAACGCACTGATCGGCCTGGCTGACCAGGGCGGGCCCGGCCAGCGTGGGCCGAGAGCAATGAGCAGCGGGAGGGCCCAGAAGCTCCGGGTGGCGACGGCCAACGTCCGGTTCAACAACCGGAACCCGATCGCCCTCGGGCGGGAGCTGGCGGGTTGGGAGGCCGACGTCCTGTTCCTTCAGGAGCTCACCCCCGACCACCTCGTCCCGCTCAAGGAGGCGGGCGCCTTCGAGCACTACCCGTACTCGTACGTCGACGCCCGGTACGGGTCGTTCGGCGGTGGGATCTGGAGCCGCTACCCCCTCTCGGAAGGGGAGACGTTCACACTCGGCGGTTATCCGTTCGTCCGGGCCGTGGCCGATGTGGACGGGCAGCCCGTCCGCCTGGTCAACGTGCACGCCAAGGCGCCCTCACGGAACTGGGCCGTCCCGTTCTGGAAGGAGCAACTGGCGGGGCTCGGGCGCGAGGCCCGGGCCGATTCCCGTCCCGTGGTGATCGCCGGGGACTTCAATGCCACCTACGGCCACAGGCCGTTCCGCGACCTCCTGGCCGCCGGGCTGAAAGAGGCCCACATCGAGGCCGGGCGGGGCTGGGCCGTCACCTGGCCCCGCGGCGGGCGCGTCATCCCGCCCGTCTACCGGCTGGACCACGTGCTGGTCTCGTCCGACGTGGCCGTGCTCGGGGTGCGGGAGGGGAGGGGCAAGGGCAGCGATCACCGCCCGGTGATCGCCGACCTCGCCCTGCCCCGCCGCTGACTCCTTCTCCTAGCGCCCGACGACTGCCGGGGCCAACGCCGGTGCCGGCGGGGCCGGCGACGGGTCCGGAGTACGGAACGTCGGAAGCTGGGGTGAGGTGCAGCTGAGCGTCATCGGGTCGCCACCGGCCAAGGCCATCATGCGCCCGGCCGCTTCATTGAGCCGGGCTTCGTCGACACGCCCGCTCTGGACGGCGGTGACGAGCGAGTCCCGCATGCGCCGGGCCTGCCGCCCGTCGGTGGCGAGGACACCGTCGGCGCCGGCCGCCACCGCCACCACCACGGCCTCGTCGAAGTCCCAGCGGAGGTTGACCGCGCCCATGCCCACGGAGTCGGTGATCGCCGCCCCGCGGAAGCCCATGTCCCGCAGCAGCCGGTAGGCGGCGGGGGAGACGCTGGCCGGGAGGCCGCGTTCGAGGGCGTCGTAGGCGACGTGGCCCAGCATGACGATCGGGGCGCCGGCGGCCACCGCGTCGGCGAAGGGCCGGAGGTCGGTGGCTTGGAGGACGGGGAGAGGCGCGTCCACCTCCGGGGCAGTGATGTGGCTGTCGGCCGACGCCCGGCCGTGGCCGGGGAAGTGCTTGAACACGGGGATCACACCGGCCGCCATCAGGCCCCGGGCGTAGGCGAGTCCGTAGGCCGAGGCCTGTTCCGGGTCGGCGGAGAACGATCGGTCCCCGACGATCCCGTCCCACGGGCCGTCGTCGAGGTCGAGAACGGGGGCCATGTTGACCTTGACTCCAAGCCCAGCCAGCCGCCCACCGGTCACGCGACCGTCCTGTTCGGCTTCTTCCACGCTGCGTTCGCGCGCCATACGCCGGGCGGACAGCGTGCGGCCGTACAGCTCCTCCAGAGTGCGGACGCGACCCGGCTCCTCGTCTGCCGTGACCAGCAGCGGGACGCGGGACCCGGTCCGCAGGCCTGACACCAGGCCCTGGGCCTGGGGAACGGTGTGCACGTTGGTGTGGGTGAGGAGGACGCCGCCGACGCCCAGCTCCAACACCTCGGCGACGAGCGGGTCGGAGGAGGACGTGATCTCGGGCAGGCCGACGAGAAGGACGCGGGCCGCCCGTTCCTCCAGGCTGGCGGGCGTGCACGGCGGCGTCGTCGGCTGGGTCGCCAACGTCCCGGGCCTGCCGTCTGCCACAGGGATGGGCTTGGACGAGGTCGTGCACGACGCGGCGAGCGCTCCAAGCGCCAGGAGGACGAGCGTCACTAACATCGGCCGCCGTCTACGCGTCCCGCCCACCGACGGACTCTGCGTGTGCGGCAGTCCTCGTGTCAACCCCTCATGACCGGGCATAGAGGCGCGAACCTGTGCGGGTGACCCGGACGGCGGTGGAGAAGGTGGCCCGCGAGTTCTCCGCCGGCGACGAGGTCACGATCGAGCGGCATATCCGCGGGCACATCCACGAGACCTGGTTCGTGACCACGCGGTACGACGATTTCGTGCTCCAGCGGCTCAACGACCGGGTGTTCGTCGATTGCGTGCGGATGATGGACAACGTGCTCCGCGTGGTCCGCCATCTGCAGACTCGCGTGCGGCGACGCCGGCTTCCCGATGCCCACCGCCGCGTGCTCTCGCCCGTGCGAGCCCGAGGCGGCGGCGTTCTCGTCTTCGACGACGAGGGAAAGCCGTGGCGGGCGTTCGAGCGGGTGGACCGGGCGTTCAGCCTCGACGTCTTGAGCAGTCCCGACCTCGCCTTCCAGGTTGGCCGCGCGTTCGGCTCGTTCTTCGACGATCTCCAGGACCTGCCCGGTTCGCTCCCCGAGGCGATCCCCGGCTTCAAGGACTTCGGGCGGCGCCGCAAGGACTTCGAGCTGGTGGTGGACGCTGATCCCTACGACCGAGCGGGGACGAGCGCGGACGAGATCGAAGCCGTCCGTCAGCACCACCACCTGGTCGACGAGCTCGCCGAGGCCCAGAAGCGGGGGTTGCTCAGGCGCCGAACCGTGCACAACGATGCCAAGGTCAACAACGTCCTGCTCGACGCGGTCACCGCCGAGGCGCTCTGCGTCATCGACCTGGACACGGTGGGAACCGGAACCGTGCTCTTCGACTTCGGAGACATGCTCCGCTCGGCCACGGTGACCCT
>JALZEC010000431.1 GCA_030862235.1 Actinomycetota bacterium
CGTCTCGTGCGTCGGCCGAGGGGTACCCCGTGTCGAAAGGCACCAAGGTATTCTCCCAGCCGGGCGAGCTCGGCCGCCTCCGCCTCCACGGGCTGATCGAGCGGGTGCCCGGCACCAAGACCAACACACGGACGCCCGGGGGGATCCGCGTCGCTGTCTTCTATACCAAGCCTGACCGGTACACGAACAGTCCGGAGAAGGTGCTTGCCAGAAGTAGCTCGGCATGGAGCATGCGGTGGCGCCTGACGAGCACGAAGTAGCTGCTCGCCACAGACATAGCGACCAGCCCGTAGACGACGACGCCGGCGGCGAGGGACCATGTGCCGGTGGGTGGCTCGCCGGTCAGCTCGGCTCCGAGGTCGTACCACAGCGCCCAGATGGCGGTGCCGGCGGCGAGGAAAGCCGGGATCAGGACAAGCGTGAACGCCGCCACCAGCACGAGTGCATTCAGCGCGTAGCGATGCAGATGGTGCACGGGCTCGTCGGGGTCGTCAGAGATCGTGATGCGATGGCTGACCCAGGCCGGGAATGCGGCAGACGAGACGAACACGGCAAAAGTTGCCACCGGGAAGGAGACCAGCCCGAGCGCGTAGCCGGCGACCAGGGCGGCCACCGGCATCTGGAGGAACACCAGCAGCGCGCCCCGCTTCGCCATCCACTCGCCGCTACGTGCGCGGGGGGACTGTCCCACCGTCGGCAACTGGAATGTGGTCGTGGTCATGTCATCCTCCGGATTCTGTGAGGCTTGAGCCGGTTCGCATCGTCGGCTCCAGCAGTGTCTGGGCGGACCCCGCGAACTCATGGGGATCGGTGGTCCGTTCGCCGGTGAGGGTCATCTGCGCCCGGTACTCGAAGGTCAGGGGCACACCGGCGTCCACGGCCTTCGCCGCCTCCGCCGCCCCCGCGCAGGTCACGGCGATGGAGGTGTGGTTGATCGCCTTCAGGGCCGGAAAGTACTTCTCCGGGTCCCTGACCTTGGACAGCCCAGGTAGCGAACCCACCGCTCCCGAGCACCGGGCGATGGGCGTGTCGCCATACATCAGCTGCCCCGTGACGGAGACGTCCTCGGCGCCGACGGCCTTATGGGCGTGGGAGTAGGTCACGTACTCCCGGGGCCCGAACACCAAGTCCAGCGCGTAGCGGGCCTGGTCGCCGGCGACCGCCAGCCGGGCCATCGGGCCCGGCTGGACCGTGACGGCCTGGAAGGCGGCCTGCTCCAGCCGGGCCTGGGTGCCGAACTGCCACAGACCGGCCTTGGCGAAGGCGAAGGCGTAGGGCGTGATCCAGAGGGCGATTAGGCCGGCCGCGACGAGCGATCGCCCGCGAAACCGAATCCTGGGCCACACCCTGGTGAACAGAATGGGCACGGCCACCGCGGTAAGCCCCATCCAGAAGTGGGCCCAGTAGTTTGTGAACTGGAAGGGCAGGCCCGGCTTGGAGCCCCGCAGGAGCAGGACGGGAAAGACGAACGCGTAGAGCGAGGAGATGAACACGAAGAAGTAGAGCAGGGCGTTGAGCACGGTGTGGCGCTTGAAGAGCGTGTAGAAGCCCATTGCTAGGGCGAAACCCTGCAGCGAGTAGCACCCCGCCCCTGCGATGAGGGAGGGCCAGAACCCCACCGGATTGCCCGTCGACCCGAAACCGAAGGTCTGCCAGGGCGCCCAGTAGACGGCGTCGAACAGATAGAACATCGGGATCCGCACAACGCTGAACACGACATAGGGGAAGAGGGCGTAGAGCGCGTACCGATGGAGGTGGAACGCCGGCTCCGTGGGATCGGTGGACACACTCCGGCGCCAGGCCACCCACGGCGGGGTGACCAGGAAGGCCAGCAGCACCACCAGGTAGCCGACCCTGGTTGGCACGAGCCGCAGTAGCCCCAGGAACAACGCGCCGACCGGGCTCAGCAGGAGCACGAAGAGGATGCCCCGCTCGGCGACCCACTGGCCCAGCCCGGCACATCGCCGAGCGGGTCGGGCCATCGCCGGTTCTCTCTCCAGGCTCGGCGAGGGCGCCTCGGCCAGCATCTGAACGCTCATGGCTTCTCGTCCAGACCGGATTGTCCGATCGCAGCGGCCGAGCTCGTTGCCGCCTTGGTGCGACGCCGGGCAATGGTCGCCACGACGACGACCACCGTTGCCCCCACCACGTACGTCAGCGAGTTCGCCGCGTGTCCGGGCGAGAACAGCCGAGGTCCGACGACGGCGAGGAAGAATGCCGTCGCCAGACCGACATGAGTCCAATAGTCGTTCGAGTCCATAACACGCCCTCCCGGTGAAATCGCTTCCTGCGCCGCGGGCATCATCCGCCCATGCCCTTCAGGAACCATTCGGGTGGGATTCGGGTCAGACCCTCGGAGTGAGCTGTCCCGCCATCGCTCGCACGCCTCCCAGAGGCGCTCTTCGGTGACGACCACTCGCTTGTTCTCGATCCAGGTCACGGCGTTTACCCGACGGTCGCGAGAACGATGTCGAGCACGTTCTGGTCCGGAGCCGGGGGCGCCGCCGCGTCGGGGATGCCCCGAAGCAGCTCGAAGGCCGCCTCGACGCTGGCCGGAGTGATGAGCGGGCTGTGGGCGGTGGCGATGCTCGTCATGCCCAGCGCGCGTACCCGGTCGACCTCCGCGGCGTAGCGGGCCCGATCGACAAGGCCGACCCACGGGGACAGGGCGTGGTGGGCGCACATGGCCATTCCCTCGGCCCAGAAGGCCGGGTCGAGGTCGGAGACCGTCGGCGCCGGCTCGGACGGGCACGGCGTGGCGAACGCGTCCACTCCCCAGTAGACCCCGGTGCGCTCGTCCAGGAACCCACGGGTCGCCGGGGAGTCGTAGACGGGCGGCCGGACCGCACGGATACGCCGGTCTCCCACGTCGATCACCTCGCCGTCGTTGAGCCACCGGCACCGCTCTAGGGGGAAGCCGAAGGCGTTGCTGAACCGCTCCACGATCGCCCAGCTGCACACGAGGGTGGCGTTCAGGCACGACTCCATGACGGGGGCGAGGTTGCCCGTGTGGTCGCTGTCGTCGTGGGACAGGAAGACCCAGCGGACGTCGGACGGGTCGACGATGCCGAACACGTCCTCGAGCCACTGGTCGCGGTTGTTGACCGAACCCGTATCGAGGATCGCCGGCTCCCGCCCGGCGATCACCATGGAGTTCATGTACATGGTGAGTGGCGCACCCAGGGCGTTCTGCACCTGGTGGATCACCCAGGTGTCTGTGTCCACCCGTGTCGGCGGCACCCTCGTCGTTGGCGCTTCGGGGGCGAAGCTCATCGGTCCCTCCCTTGTCGGTCTCGGGCTCGACAATGCGCCTTGAAGCGGGGCGTGGACATGGGGTGGAACCGTCATCCCTGCCGGCGACGACCCCCAATTAGGGCTGAGAGACCGGTCCCACCGTCCGCGCCGCGTACGCCACAAGCTCCGAGCGCCGAGTAGCGCCCGTCTTCACCGACAGGTTCTCCAGGTGCCGCTCAACCGTGCGCGGCGACAGGTAAAGGCGGGCGGCGATCTCCTTGTTCGGCAGGCCGACGGCCAGCAGCCGGAGAACCTCGAGCTCGCGAGACGTGACGCCGAGCGCCCGAAGCTCGCCCGGAACGTCCGTGTCGCCGCGCCGGCGTGGCACGGGCGCGCCGGCCTTCCGGAGGAGGGATCGACAGGCGGACGCGATCCGGTCGTCGCCGCGCCCGTCGAAGAAGTCGAGCGCCTCCCGCAGCCAGGGCACGGGATCCCCCCACCGGTCGGCGACAGCCGCCTCGGCGACGAGTCGAAGTCCCAGGTGCCGGAACCACCGGTGACCGCCGAGCGCCCGCTCGGCATCGGCGAGGAGGGCGGTGGCCGCGCCGGCATCGCCCTGCCTTCCCTCGGCCACGGCCCGGGCGAACCGCAGGAACGCCGAGGTCAGGAAGTGGACCGACCGTTCGGGAACCACGACTTCCGGGGCGTCGTCGTCTGGTCCGTCGAGCTGGCGGAGGAGAGCGAGTAGACCGGTGGCGGGGTGCACGGAGTAGTCGGTGCCCGCCAGCGCCACCGTCCGCAGCCCCGCGCAGAGGTGGCGGCGAGCCCTGGCCCGGTCCTCCTCGACGAGGGCGAGGAGCGCGGCCACCGTGGACGTCTTGACCATCGTGTCGGGGGCACCGTGCGCCAGGGCTCGCGCCTCGTCGATGCAGCGCTGCATCTCGGCGTGCCGCCGCGCCCGGGCGTGGGCGTACCCCTCGAGCGCCAGAGCGGCGGCCAGCGTGTGGTCGAGGTGGTACCGCCGAGACAGCTCCGCGGAGCGCCGGGCGGCGACGACGGTTGCCTCCGGGTCGTCGCCGATGGAGAGTCCGGCGGCCATTTGGACGTCCACGACGGCAGCGGTCGCCAGTGCCCCGCGGGCGAGAGCGAGCTCCCGTGCCTTTTCCAGCCGGTCGAGGGGACGGCCACAAAGCATGTCGATGGCGCCGAGCTCCTGGAGGGCGCGGGCCCTCCACACCGTCAGGCCGTGGGCGTCGGCGAGCGTGAGGGCGCGGGTGAAGGCGGCTTCGGCGGCGGCTGGGTCGCCGAGGCGTTCGCTCCTCCCTATGACCTCGAGGGCTTCACAGGCGACCTCGGCCAGGCCCAGGCGCTCGGCCCGGTCGAGTGCGGCTCGGGCCAGGGCCCGCGCCTGCTCCGGGTCACGCACGATCGCCGCCTGTGCCCGTACGGCGTCCAACCGGGCCATCAGCTCTTCGTCCGGCTCGCCCACGGTTTCGGCGAGCGCCCGCTCGAGGATGGCGTGCGCCTCCTCCCACTGTGTGGCGGCCACTGCGGCGCGCGCCAGACGGAGGTGAATCTCCACCCGTCGTCGCGCCCATCTCGGTTCGCCCCCGAGCCGGGCCAGCAGCGACGCCGCCACCTCGACCGCTCGCTGCCGGTTCCCAGCGAGGGACAGCACCTGCAGGAGGCACTCGTCGACGTCGAGGCTCGTGGAGTCGTCCCGGGTCAGCAGCCTCCGGGCGCGCTCGAGCGTCGCCTCCGCGCTGGCGAGCGCTCCCTGCTCGACCGCCCGGCGGCCCACCTCGAGGAGGAGCGCTGCGGCACGTTCCCCGTCCCCCGCGGTGATGGCCAGCCGGGCCGCGAGCTCGGCCCAAACCTCCTCAAGCTCGGGGTGCGCCGACTCCACCGCGTCGAGCGCTCGCCGGGACAGCGCCTGGACCTCGGCTGGGAACAGCCCGGCGAGGACGGCCTCCCTCGACAACGCATGCCTGAACCGGAAGCTGCCCTCCTCGCGGTCGAACGAGACGATCTGGGCGTCCACTGCGTCGTGCAGGGCGGCGAGGACCACCTCCCCGTTGAGACCGGTGATGGCCGGGAGGAGTTCCCACGAGAACCGTCGGCCGAGCACGGCGGCGGCCACGAGGACGTCCTGGCAGTGCCTGTTGAGCTGGCCCAGCCGCCGCCGCATGTTCTCAGCGAGGGTCAGGGGCACCACTGTCTCGAGGCTCTTCCGCACGCGCCACGATCCGGCCTCTTCGACGAGCGCGCCGGAGGAGAGCGCCGTTGCCAGCAGCTCCTCCACCATGAAGGGGACACCGTCGGCCCGGGCCGCGAGCGCCACGACCGCGTCGGGCACGGTGGAGGACCGGAGGCACGACGCCACCATTGTCGCCACGTACTGCTCGTCAAGGGGAGTCAGCTCGATCGCCTCTGAGACGCGCCTCGCCTGGAGGGACCGTGCGAGTTGGACGCCGGGGGAACTGCCCTGGTCGCGCAGCGTCGCCACACACAGGATCCGTTCTGTGACCACGTTGTCGGCGAGGTAGTCGACGATGGTCAGCGTCTCGGGGTCGGCCCAGTGGAGATCCTCGAGAACGAGGAGGACGCCTTGGCCGCCGGCCGTCGCGCTCAGGAATCGCAGCACGGCCTCAGCGAGCCCGACGAGTGACTCGTCCAATGTTTCGTGGTCGTCACCCCGCCAGGCCGGGATCAAGCGGGCGAGCGTCGAGCGGAAGGGGCCCATCCGAGCGGCGTCGGGACCGGCACCGGCTCTGACAGCCGAGGACAGGGCTTCGGCCAGCGGGCGGTACGCCGCGGGCGCGGGACCCTGCACGGCGCGGCCCGAGAGCACCGGGATCCCGAGCCCGTCGGCCCGAGTGGCGAGGGCCCGAGCGAGACGCGACTTTCCGATCCCGGCCTCGCCGACGAGGAACATCACGCTCCCACTGCCACCCGTGGCTCCGTCCAGGGCGTCCTCGAACTGAGCGAGCTCGGCGTGGCGGCCGACAAGGGCCGTGGAGATCGCCGTCCGCCATGGAGGTGTGTGGTGCGGCTCGGCCACAGAAGCATTGTTGCGCCTCGCTCCAGCCTGCGCCCGCTGGAGGCTGGCGCGAACGGCGGGGGGAACACCCGAGCGGGAAAGAAGGCACATACCGCTCGCATGCCTGCCGAGTCACTTGTCCAGGAAGGCCGCTGGGCGGGCGGCCTCAACCGTGAGCGACCAGGCCGACGAGCCGGCGCAAGGCCGGCGTCATCTGGTCGTGGCGCCACGCCGCCGACACGATGACGTCGAGCTCCATGCCTTCCAGTGGCCGCCAGGTGATCGCCGAACTCCCGAAGGCGGCCACCTCGCTGGCGAGCTTGAGTGACACGCCCACGCCTCGCTCGACGAGACGCAGGGAGGCCTCGACGGCGCCCGGGTGCGACTCGTGTACGAGTTGCAGATCTCTCAGACCGGCGGCCGACAACGGTTGGTAGATCCGGTCGAACTCCTCAGGGTCGGTGGTCCGGCCGAAGGAGATGATCGGCACTCCGGAGAGGTCGGCGGGCGCCACGGACGAGCGAGCCGCCAGTGGATGTTTCGTCGACAGGGCGACACCGATGCTCTCCCGGGCGACCACCACGGAGCCAAGACCGGGGGTGTCAACGACACCGCGCACGAGCACCATGTCGAAGGCGGCCCCGTCGAGTAGGTCCGCAGGGCTGCGACCGGCAGGGATGGCCCGAACGACGGTCGAAGGTCCCGGCCGTTGGGCTGCAAGCCGGGTGAGGAGCTGGGGAATGAGCTCAGGCGGGAGCGCGGGGACCGCGCCGATGTAGATGTTCCCCCCGAACCCACCCCGCAGCCGGGCCATGGTCGCCGCCAGGTCGTCGAACCGGGAGAGCGTGGCACGGGCCTCCTCGAGCAGGACGCGACCGGCGTCGGTGAGGGTGACTTTGCGGTTGGCCCGGTCGAACAGGGCGACGTCGAGCTCGGTCTCGAGGCTACGGATGGTCTGGCTGACTGCGGGCTGGGCGACGTGGAGGCGAGCGGCCGCCCGCCCGAAGTGGAGCTCTTCGGCGACGGCCACGAAGCAGCGCAGGTGGCGGATGTCCACGACCGGAACGATAAGCGACGCTTCTCGACAAAGAAGACGCTCGTCGTAGCCGTCAGCTGGCTGGCGAGTTTCAATCAGCACAGCGCCCCGCCTGGGTCCGCCGAGAGGAGTTCCGATGACGACCACGACCGCCGAGACCGAGGCCACGAACCACCTCTACTGGGAGGCGAAGGGATCCGGGCCCGCCGTCCTGCTCATCGCCGGCACCCCCGGAGACGCCGGGCAGTTCGCCGCCGTGTCCGACGAGCTAGCTATGGATCACCTCGTCATCGCCTACGACCGCCGGGGCACGTCACGCAGCGCCGCCCCGAGCGGCTGGTCGGAGACGACGGTGACGGAGCAGACTGAAGACGCCGCCACCGTGCTCTCGCTCGTCGGCGTGCCCTCGGCGCTGGTGTTCGGGACCAGCAACGGGGCTGCCGTCGCCCTTGAGCTCGCCCTGCGCCAGCCCGCCCGGGTGAGCCGTGCGATCCTTCACGAGATGCCGCTCCTGTCGGTGCTCGATGACCCCTCGCCGGTGGTGTCCGCCATCGGTTCCGTCATCGGGCCGGCCATGGAGGCGGGGGGGCCTCGCGCTGCCCTCGATGCGTTTCTCCGCTTCGCCTTTGGTGACGCCATCGTGGAGACCTGGCCGCCGGTCTTCCGTGAGCGGATGCTGGAGAACGCGGAGATGGCCCTCTCCATCGAACTCCCCGCCTTCCAGGCCTATCGTCCCGACGCTGAACGTCTGGCCGCCTGTCAAGTGCCGGTCACGGTTCTCGTCGGCCAGGAGGAGCAGCTGCCGTTCTTCCACGAGGCCGCCAGCTGGTTGGCCGACCGGCTCGGGACCACGGTCGGAGCGGCTCCCGATGCCCACGGGCCGCAGTTCTCCGCCCCGGCACCGTTGGCCGGCACCATACGAGCCATCGAGGCAGTCGGAGGCCGCTGAAGGTGCGCGTGCTGTTCACTGCCCACGGCGCCTACGGCCACCTCCTGCCCCTCATGGGCCTGGCCCGGGCGCTGGCGGATGGTGGGCACGACGTCGTCGTGGCGACCTCGTCCGCATTCGGCGCTGTCGTGGCCGCCCATGGCCTGACCCCTCATCCAGCAGGCATGGACGACGACGCGATGGTCGCCGAGGCGCAACGCCAGTGGCCGGAGACTGCATGTCAGCCGCCGTCAGCTTGGGCGATCAGGATGTTCTGCGAGATCGCCGCCCCCGCCATGGCCGCCGACGTGGCGGCGCTTATCGCCACGTGGCGCCCTGACGTCGTCGTTCGCGAGGAGGGCGAGTACGGCGGGCCTGTGGCTGCCGCCGCGAGCGGGGTCCCGTGGGCCACCGTGGGCTGGGGCAGCCCGCTGCGCCCCCCGGAGGCGCTCGCAGAGCTCGGCCGGCTCGTCGCTCCGCTGTGGCAGAGTGCCGGGATCCGACGGCCGGTCGGTCATGGGCTCTACGGCGCAGTGGCCTTCGACCAGTGTCCGCCCTCGCTGTACGCCGGTCGCCCTCCCGTGGGGAACCGACACGGCCTGCGGCCCGCCGTCGCTGCCGAGGTGGACGGGCCGAGCCTCGAGGCGCGGAGCACGCGGCCGCTGGCCTACGTCGGCTTCGGGACTGCGCCGCTGTTTCGCGACGCCCCCGATCTGACTCGGATTGCCGTCCTGGCCCTCGTGAAACGCGGCTTCCACGTCAGCGTCACGACCGGTGACGAGCGCCTGGCCCGTGAACTGGAAGCCGTACGCCCAGACCGCGTGCAGGCCCACGGTTGGGTTGATCTCGGCCGCCTGATGCCACTCTGCGACCTGGTGATCTGCCACGGCGGCGCCGGTACCGTGCTCGCCGCACTCGGCGCGGGCGTGCCGCTGGTACTGCTCCCGAGGGGCGCGCCCAGCCAAATACGGATGAGCAGTGCGTGCGAGGCGAGGGGCGTAGGCCGCGCTGTCGTCTGGGACGGTACGAACACCGAGGAGCTCGGTGCTGCCGTTGACGACGTCATGTCGTCCGAGCGGTTCAGGTCGGCAGCCAGGGAGGTCTCGAAGGAGATCTCGGAAATGCCGGCTCCTTCGACCGCCGTAGAGATCCTCAGTGGGATTGCAGCGCAGAGCACCTGAACGGGAAATGGCTGAGCTACCCGCGGGCACCGTCACGTTTCTATTCACCGACATCCAGGGCTCCACGCGCCTGCTCCACGGACTGGGGGAGCGCTACGCAATCGTTCTCGAGGAGCACCGCACGGTCCTTCGGGACGCCTTCTCCGCACACGGCGGCGTCGAGGTCGACACCCAGGGAGACGCGTTCTTTTATGCCTTTGGCCGGGCCCAGGACGCAGTAGCAGGTGCGGTGGCCGGCCAGAGGGCGCTGTCATCGCATGGCTTCGGTGAGGGCGTCGAGCTGAGG
>JALZEC010000440.1 GCA_030862235.1 Actinomycetota bacterium
GTCGGTCGTGGCGATGGCTCTCATGAGGGCTCCCTGTCGGATCTTGGCGAGCGTGGTCGGGTCGTTTGGTCGAGGAGGCCGGCTCGCCGGCTGTGCTCACGCATGGCGGCACGCATCCGTCGAGGGGGCGGTGCGGTGGGACCGGGTGTGGCCGCTTCGGCGCGCAAGCCGTCGAGCAAGACGTGGACGAGTCGTCGTGATGCCTCACCGGCGACGTGGTGGGCTCGGGTGACAAGGCCGGCGTTGGCCTGGAGAATGACGAGAACGTCTTCGGGGGTGGCGTCGGCGCGCAGCGCCCCGGCCGCCTTGGCCCGCTCGATGACCTCGACCAGCCCGTGGTAGGCCTGGTCCCGGAGTGCCTCGATCTCGGGGGCCATCGAGACGTCCATAGTGATGAGATCGGCGATCCCCAGGTCATGCACCTGGAGCTCGGCCGCCGCTTCCATGTAGCTGCGAAACCCGTCCCACGGGTCGACCGCTTCGAGCGCGGCTTGGACGGCGTGGGCGTGGTCGGCCATCCGGTCGGCAAACACCGCCGCAATCAAATCGATACGCCGTGGGAAGCGGCGGTAGAGGGTGGCGTTGCCGATGCCCGCCCGACGCGCGATGTCGTCCAATGGAACCTCAAGACCGCGCTCGGCCATGACCTCGCGGGCGGTTGCCACCAGAGCGGCGCGGTTCCGGGAGGCGTCGGAACGCAGCAAGGTGGCCATGCCTCCGCAAACGCCGCGATAAGTGGGGAATATTCCCCATTTCCTCATCGGTTGTCATGCTCGTCGACTCGAAGCGGTGCACGTCGCCGAAGAGGTCTGCCTCGACTTCTTCAGCTTCGGCGAGCACCACACTCGCTCGATGCCCGTGTCGTCGCCGACAGCGCTCGTCCACGCAGCATGAACGTCCGCGTTGGTGACCGAATGTTCGTCGCTCGGTTGGCCGTCACCCGATCACAAGCATCGGCTGTCGCCCGCCCGCCCCTTCACGTCGGAAGGTGTTCCGACGGTTTGTGACCACAGCTCCGGATGGGGGGTCCCGCCCCGAGATCGGGGCCGGTGAAATCCCTGTACCTGGTCTGGCATGGGCCGCCATCGCCCGTGTAGTCGCCGCATCCACAGAAGTGATTCGAGGGCGGCGGAGGAAGGATCACTCCACACGGACTCCCGAACCAACCCTGGTCAGGCGGCGGTTCTATTCCCGACCGGATCATCATCGCCGCGGCCTCACTCCGCGCCTTGATGATCAGGAACGCCGCTTCCTCCAGGGCGTTCGACTGCTCATCCCTGAGGTCCTCCGGGTACGGAACTGCCGCCATGCGCCGTCTCCTCGCCGCCCTACTGGTCGAGACCGATCGTAGCGGCGGGACCGGGCGCGAGTCGGGGAGCCGTCCGGCGCAGACCACAGCAACGGTCCAGCGGAGCGCTCACCCTGGTGCTCAAGGCCGCGCGCCCAGGCCGGCGTTTGAGTCCCAACCCGGGAAAACCAAGTCCGGGGCGGGAGGACTGCCGCACAGCACTCGAGCCGCTCGGATTACCCCTCCGCCGTCGTACAGCGGAATCGCCGAGGTTCCGACTCCACTGGTAAGGCAACCAGTGGCGTCTTGGCCAAAATGGCCAGCTGCGAATCCTGGCCGGAGGTCCAACTCAATTTTCCGCTGACCTCGCCGAGGACCACCCGCCTAGGCACAATGGGTGGAGTGAGAAGGGCCCTCCCCATCCTGCTCGTGAGCCTGGTCTTCCTGGGTGCCTGCGGCAGCGGGGACTCCTCGGAGCCGGAACCGGCCACAACCGTTCTGACCGAGCCGCATGACCTCACTTCGGACACGACCGGCTACTCCGACAAGCCGTGCTTCAAGTTCCCCACCGAGGTGCTGAAGCTTCAGAATGACTACTTCATGGAGGTACGGGGCGTCGCCGGCGCCGATCCGATCAAGTACCGCCAGAGGGCCCAGGGGATCCTCGACGAGGCCCGCAGCAGAGGATGCCCAGACCCAGCTGGCCTCATGTTCTTCGGGCGGTGATCCCGGCGAGGACAGCGACCAAAGCCCAGGTTCACCGACATTGGGGGTTCCCCGTGAGGACCGAAACTCGGTCCGGGCTCCTGACCGGGCGCCCCATAGACCGGCGAAGGCGCTAGGAGTACCCGGAATGGGCACGTCTTGCTTCGGACAATGACTCACGCCCTCGCAAATACGCCAGCTCATGTCGCGGTGCAGTCAGTAGCCTAGAAGTCGCAGGAGGTGGTAGCCCATGTGTCGAGCAGGCCGGTTCGTGGCCGACTTCCGTGCCGGGGCCGCTGAGGTACCGCGCGTCCCGAACCTCGTGGCGCGATCGCTGACGCAGACCGTCGAGGGCGAGTGGGTCGTCTGGGCTCACAAGCTGGCCCGCGTTGCCGCCGACGGGTTCATGCCGCTTTCGGGCGGCGACCCCTACCCCGGCGACGCAGTCGCCCAGTGTCGCAGCGGCGGCGGCCACCGCGCCCCGCGGCGGAACTGCACGTGCGGCTTCTATGCCGTCTCCCATCCGCTTGAGACCGCTGGCGCACCGGGCGTGATGCGCCTGCAAGTTGTGCTGTCGGGACGCATCCTCGCCTTCGAGTGCCCATGGTCGCCGCTGCCGACACGCCGCATGTTGGTGACCGGCATGGTCAGCGTTAACGGCCGCACGATGACGTTCGGGAACGGCCCTGCACTGGACGACGACTGGCCGACCGATGCCCTGCTGTTCCGGGCCGAGCGCCAAGTGGTCGTGCGTGTCGATGCGCCGTCGACACCGCCCCCGCCGCCCGACGACC
>JALZEC010000056.1 GCA_030862235.1 Actinomycetota bacterium
ACCCACCACGACAAACACTCGCCACTCTTCGGGAACGCCCTTCAACTGGTGCGTCCCCCGGTCGGCGAAGTGGATGCGCGAGCCGACCACGAGGTCCTTGACGGTGGCGAGACCACGACCTCGCTCGGGGCGGCCAGGTTGATGATCCGGGCTCCGACGTGGAGGGCAATGCCGCCACGTGGTCACCGACCAATTCGATCTCGCCGGTGTGCAATCCGCACTGAATCTCCAGACCAAGGCGAGGAACGGCGTCTCGTGACGCCAGCGCGCAGTGGATCACCCGAACGGGCCCGTCGAACGTGGCCAGGAACTCGTCACCCGCGGTATCGACCTCATGGCCCCGAAACGGCTCCAGTTCCCGGCGGATCAGCACCCAGTAGGCATCGGGGAGCTCGTGCCACTGTCGGTCGCCGAGGGCGATGGCCCGCTCCGTCGAGCCGACGACGTCCATGAACAGGACCGTCGTGAGTACCCGCTCGGGATCGAGTGGTGGGGGCGCGCCCGTCAGGAACGCCTGAACTTCCTGGCGACGCGTCCGAGTTCCCAAGGAACGCGAGGTGGTCGGCACCAGGGAGCTCCACAAAGCGAGCACCAGGGATCTGGTCGCGACGTAGCGGCCAGCGTCGATCGGAAGCATGGCGTCGTGCGCCCGTGGAGCACGAGCGTCGGTACCTGGATGAACCAAGGATCGCGCGTAGGTCGATGGCGGTGTTGAGCCGGGCCGCCCTGGGGTTCTCGGGGTAGAGCTCGATGTTTCGATGCCCAGGCGGGCACGAGGATCAGGTCCAGCGGGCCCTCCCCCGTGACCGCTTAGGCGATGTGTAGGTCTCCGCTCTGGCCGTACCGGACGTCGGTCACGTGTCCATCACCCGCTCTCGCCCAGTGGACCGCATGGCGCGCCCCCTTGACAAGCCAGGGCATCGTGTCGGTTCTCACACCACCTCCATGCGTCCCTTCATGCCCGGGTGGAAGGTGCACACGAACTGGTGGGTGCCCTTTGTTGCCGCAACGGTCCTCAATACCCGCCTCCCGGGTGCGATGGTTCCGGTGGTGACGCCGAGCGACCTGATCACGAAGTCGTGAGGCACAGAGTCGTTGTTCACAATCTCGATCGCGGTCTCCTTGCCCGCGTACAGCGTGAGTGAGCTCGTGGAGAACGCTGACGCTTCCATGACGACGACCGCGTGCTCTGAGACGCCGTCCGTTGACATCTCGTCTACAGGGACCGAGGCGGAGCCACACCCGATCAAGGTGGCGAGCGCGACCCCGACAACTGTCCCGACCCAGCGTCGCATCATCTTGAACCCCCGGGTTGCCTCGATGCTTCCTGCCGCTGGAACCGTCGTCTCGCGAATTCCGCCAGCACGACGAAAGCGACGCCGCCGGCGAGAGCCGCCCACGCCCAGGATTCGCTCATTGCCGAGGCGTAGCCGGAGAACGTGATCGACGCGGCCCCGAGCACGGCCAGGGTGACGCCCACGGACCACGCCGACAGCCTGAATGCGGCCGGGCGAAGTGCGGTGAGGGCCCCGAGCATCAGCACGGCCACGGCGACGAACGACATCTCGACCCAGTGGTTGAACTCCGCGTGCTCACTTGAGGTATCGACACGCTGCAGCTCGGCCTCCCCGACGGCGTACGTCATAAGGGGGACAGCGGCCGTCACGACAAGGATTGCGAGGGGCACGCTCCAGTGGCCGCTTCGAAGAGCGTCGAAGCTCGCAACCCGCAGCGCCACGAGGACGCCGACGAAGACGATGAACGGGAGCGTGAAGACGTCGATCTTCTGTCCGAGCAACATCGTGCCGAGTCCGGCGGCGCTGAGCGCGACCAGATGCACGAGCGGCGCTCCAGCTCGCTCCGGAGCCCGTGCCGCCGCGATCGCGGGCGGCGCGGCCAGCACCAGCAGCAACGCAGCGACGACGGCGTTGTGAAAGGCGTGGATCTTCTGCGCCTCGCTGACGATCCCGAAGACGGCGGTGAAGACGCCGAAGAGAACACCCGACACGGCCATGACGGTGGCGATCGTGCGGAACGCCTTGCGCCTCCCGGCTCGCCGATTGGTCGGATCGCCTCCTCCGGAGGCGAGCATTGTTCGGGGTCGGTGGTGACCGGGACGGGACGTCGTCGTGGGGCTGGACACGTGAGGACTCCTTTCTCGAGAGACGACCATGCGCTGCGCTCTCCGGCCGGTCGAGGCCCGAGAGCGACGGGCAAGGGGAGGCCGGCTCAATCAGCCGGCTTCGTACAGTGGCGCCATCAAGCGGGCGAAGCGAGGCTCCCACAGGCGATCTTGAACGACGCCGAGGAGCCGGGGAGCGGTGTTGCGCAACTCCGCCTGTTCCTCGGGACTGGAGTTGGCGAGAACCCACGGTACGGCCATCCTCATGTGCCGGTAGGTAGCCAGCTTCGACTCCTCCTTTTGGAGCGCGGCGTGGTCTGCCTCCGAAAGCCTCGACTCGAGCGCGGGTACGACCACGCTCTCCTCGCGATCGAGGTGCCCGACCAGGACCTGGTTGAAGGTGCGCGCCTCGTCGACCAAATGGCTCCGGGTGTCGTGCCACAGCGCCGGGTTCAACTGGTGGGCGAGGAGACGAAAGCGGGCGTTGACCCGAGCCATCGCCGCGTCCAGCTCCACGTGGTCGTCCTCCAGCCGGATGGCGTCGGCCTCGAAGGACGGCACGCGCCGGAGCAGGAAGGGGTACATCACGTCGTCCTCGGTCCAGTGGTGGTCGTGGATCAGGCTGACGACGGCGCCGAAGGCCCGCCCAAGTGCCTCCGCCCTGGCGGTGTCTCCGCTGGACAGCGCTTGCACCGTCCGGATCAACCGCTCGCCTTCGGCGCGCATGGCCCGGTGCATCGCGATCAGCACGAGACTCTGCTCGGAGATCGGGATCGTGGGGGTGTCGGTCGTCTGGAGGTCGTACATGGGGGTCTCCTTTCGTTCTCACTGTGAAGCGGAAGATGGTCGGAGCTTCTCGTCGATGCGGTGCGGGCCTCGTCCCGACGACTGCATTGTTCGCCTCGCCCCTGTCCTGGCGCTGTCTTGAGTGGGCGGCGCGCGCCCAAGACGAGGACAGCGATCGCGTCGCGGTGCGCCGCTCAGGCTCGAGGCGCGATCAGCCCGACAGCGATGCCGCTTGAGACCGAACGGCAGACGCCGCGGCGGGGTCACCGGCGGCGGCATGGGCGTCCGCCAAGGCGGTCAGGACGCGATCGGCGGTGTGCCGATCCTCGGTACCCAAGGCGTCTGCCCGCGCCTGTTCCAGGGCGGCCACGGCCGCGGGGGCATCGTTCTGGGCGAGCCAGGAGAGGCCGACGTCAAGGAGACACTCGGCCGCCGCGATGCCCACTCCCAGGTCACGAAAAAGGCGGCCAGCGCGCTGGAGGTCGGCACGGCCCTCCCCGGGGCGTCCCAGCCCGATCCTCGCCCGGCCGCGGGCCTGGTAGGCGATGCCGACCGCCGTCGGCGCCCCCAGGCCCGCCTCCTCCACAGCTCGCTCAGCCAGCCGTACTGCCTCCTCGCAGCGACCCTGGGCGGCTCGGATAAGCGCGAGCCGAGCCTGGGCGACGGTGATCAATGTCAAGCGAATCGGTGTGCCGACGAGCGCGTCCCGGAACCTGGCCGCTCCGGCCAGGCCCTGCTCGAGGGCCGCCGCCGCGTCGTCAAGGTGCCCCGCCCGCTCTGCAAGGTAGGCCCGGGGGACGAACGCCATCAGCGCCGCCCAGTCGTCGCCCGCCGCCCGCATGGTCGTCACCGCGCGGTCGAGAAGCTCGAAGGCCTCGGTGGAACGGCCGTCGTAGAGGGCGACGATCGCGTCGATGACATCGGTGTAGCCGAGCCACCACCGCTCGGGGGAGTGCTTGAGACAGGCGCGAGCTCGCGCCAACAGTGGCCGCACCGACTGGACCGCGCCACTCTGCATGTCGGCAAGGGCCAGGATGCCGAGCACCGACGCCAGCACCTCCGGAGGGTCATCGGGCGGGACGCATTCCTCCGCCAGCCGGCCGAACGCCGCCGCCTCCTCCAGGTGCCCGCTCATCTTGCCCAACGCGGCCGCGAAGGCCAGCGCCCGTGCCCGGGCGGTGCTCACCCCCGAGGAGCCGTCGAGGGCAGCGGACAGGAGCACCCAGCCCGTCTCGGCCTGATCGGTCATGTAGCAGAACCAGGCGAGGTTCGCGGCGGTGACGAGCGCCAGCGGGCGATCGTGGGCGACGGCCCACCCCACCGCGTCCCGGACGTTGTCGAACTCCACCGCGAGCCGGCCCAGCCAGACGAGCTGCGCGTTGGTTCGCAGCCCCAGCTCGGACTCGGCGACAAGATCGGCGGCCCACTGAGCGTGTCGGCGGCGGATCCGGTCGTCCTCGCCGCTTTCGCTCAGCCGCTCGCGGGCGTAGTCGGCAAGCGTTTGCAGCATGCCGAAGCGCGTCCGACGTCCTGACCGCTCCACGAACAGCAACGATTTCCGCTCGAGGCGGGCCATGATCGCCGCCACTTGGTCGGAGCTGACGTCTTCGCCTGAGCACACGCGCTCGGCGGCGTCGACGGTGGCGGAACCCGCGAACACCGCCAATCGCCGGAAGACGATGCGTTCCTCCTCGTCGAGCAGGTCCCAGCTCCAGTCGACGACGGCGCGAAGCGTTTGCTGACGCGGGTCCGCCGTACGCAGGCCGCCAGTGAGGAGTCGGAAGCGATCGTCGAGGCGCCGGAGGACCTCGGCCGCGTCGAGGTGCACCGACCGGGAAGCGGCCAGCTCCACGGCGAGCGGCAGGCCGTCCAGACGCGAGCAGACCTCGAACGCACGGCGGCGCCCCTCCTCGTCGGTCAGCACGGCCGGACCCCCGGCGGACTCCAACCGCTCCGCGAACAGTTCGACGGCCGCGTCGACGCTCAGCGGGGGGACGACAAAGCGGTGCTCCCCCGCGACCCCCAGCACCTCCCGGCTGGTTGCCAGCACCCTCACCGTCGGCACCTGGGTGAGGAGGTCGTGGACCAACCGCGCCGCCTCGTCGATGACGTGCTCGCAGTTGTCGAGGACGAGCAGCACGGCACGGCCGGCCAGAGCTCGCACCAGGTCTGCACCGACGTTCGGACCGGTCGGACTGATGCCGAGAGCGGCGGCCGCGGTTGCGGCCACGGCCGTCCGGGCGACAGGGGCCAACTCGACCAGCCACACGCCGTCGGCCACTTCGTCGACGAAGGACCGCGCCACGTCGATGGCGAGGCGGGTCTTGCCGGCGCCACCGGGCCCGACGATCGTCACCAGCCGGTGGACCCCCAGCAAGAGGCGCAGATCCGCCACCTCCTGCTTGCGCCCGACGAGCTCGGTGAGGGGCAACGGAAGGTTCCCGGCTCGTCCCTTGCTCCGAACCGGTCCGTCGAGCGAGGGGTCGTGCGCCAAGATCGCAGCCTCGAGCTGCCGCAGCGACGGACCGGGCTCGAGCCCGACGTTGAGGAGCTCGCCCCTCGCCTGCTGGTAGGCGCGCAAGGCGTCGGCCTGGCGACCGTGGCGGTACAGGGCGACCATCAGCTGACCCCACAGACGTTCTCGCAACGGGTAGGCAGATGTCAGGCGTTCGAGCTCGGCAACGAGGTGGGCGTCGTCGCCCGAAGCGAGTTCGGCCTCGATGCGGCTCTCGACTGCGTCCAGTCGCAGCTCCTCCAGCCGAGACCGAGCGACGGTCGCCACGTCGTCGTAAGCGACGTCGACGAGAGCCTCGCCACGCCATAGCGCTAGGGCATCCCGGAGAACGATTGCCGCCGCGTCCGGTCGGCTGTGGAGAAGCCGACGTCCCTCTGCCGCCATCCGCTCGAAGCGCAAGACGTCGATCTGGTCAGGTTCGAGCGCGAGCAGGTAGCCGGGGGCCCGGGTCACGAGCTTCTCCGCACCGTTGTCCTCCACCTCGGCGAGTGCACGTCGGAGTTTCGCCACGAGCAGATGCAGGGCATTGCTGGGTACGGCGGGGAGCTGGTCGCCGTAGAGGGTTTCGATGAGGTGGTCTGCCGCGACGACCGACCCGGCGTCGAGGGCGAGGACCGTGAGGAGCAACCGGAGCTTCTTGCCAGGTAGAAGGGCGACCCGGCCGGTGTCGCCTTCGACCTCTAACGGGCCAAGCAGCCGAACCTCCACCGGTGACCACGCTATTTGGGAAGCTTTCCCCCTGCCGACGGCGTGCCGAGAGGGGTCTTTCGAGTGGGAAGATCCTGGGGCGACGGGCAGGTCGTCGGCGGCCTCCCCCGTGAACGCCCCGGCGACCCGTGTCGATGAAGCGGACAGGCTCCATGGGAGACGCACTCGGGATTGGGCCACCGGCGCGCGACCCGTCGTTCGGCGCGCCCGAGTGCTTCCCACGTCCACCTTGTTACGCCACCCAAGATCTCCTGTTCTGGCCGCTCGATGGGGAGCTCGTCCGAGACCGCCTCCATGCGCCGCCGGGCCGGCAAGTTCCGTAAAACGCCCCTACGCCCCTACCGGCATCTCTAGACAGAGCCTCAGTTGTCAAGAGCGTCCCCGCAGGGGACACCGCTTTTCCGGCCGGAGGCCGGACTCAGTCGCCATGCGGTTCCTGGTTGCAGACGCGCGCCGGCGAGGAGCCGAGGTCAACGTGGAGCGCCCGCAGCCGCAGGCGAGGACGAACGACGTTGACGCCGGGGACGAGCGGCGCAGAATCGGTCAGGAACCTCCTCTGGTGTCAGCCTCCTGTGAAGACAGACGGGGACACTGCGGTGACCGTCACCAAAGCCCACAAGTGGGCGGGCAGGCCGGGATCGGCTGCCGGGCATCTCTTCGCGCTCGGTGGCGCATGGTGCGTTGCGGCCACAGCCCAGGCGGGTTCAGTCACTTAGCCGACCTCGCCACCGAGGTGGGGGTCATGCCGATAGGCGAACGCGCGCCGTGGCTGTGCCCGATCCGGCTCACGCCACCTCGGCTCGAGCGAGACAGCGCACCTCGCCGTCGCGCAGGCCGAAGTAGACGAGGGTCAGGAGCTTGCGGGCCACCGCCACCCGGGCGATGTTCACGCCCCGTCGGGCAGCGATGCGTCGGAAGTCGGCCTTGAGCTTGGCCCCGCCA
>JALZEC010000078.1 GCA_030862235.1 Actinomycetota bacterium
GCCCCAGCCCGCACCCGGAAGCCCAAGGCCCGCATCGCCGCAGCCACCGGCGTCGTCAAGGCCATGGCGGCGGCAGACGAGCGGGTGGCACCCCTTGACCTCGCCGGTGCTGGCGCCCGGCAGGGCGGAACGCCCCGGCTCGGGGACAAGGTGATCCTCCTTCACGGCGTCGGCCACGGGTACGGGGAGGACCCGTGGTTGTTCACCGACCTCGACCTGGACCTCGACCCGGGCGGCCGTCTCGGGATCGTCGGGCCGAACGGCTCGGGCAAGTCGACCCTGCTCGACATTCTGAGCGGACGGGTGGCGCCTTCGGCCGGATCGGTCGAGGTGGGGCCGACCGTACGGGTGGGCTACTACGCCCAAAACGGCCTGGGCGGTCCAAACGTCGCTCGCAAGATCGGGGATCTCGACCCGACCAAGCGGGTCCGAGACGCGGTTGCTGGTGCGGCGGGACAGCCGACCTGGGAGCAGGTCCGGCTGATGGAGCGGTTCTGGTTCGACGAGGATTTGCAGTGGGCGCCGGTTGGGACGCTCTCAGGCGGCGAGCAGCGCCGGCTCCAACTCCTGCTCGTCCTGGCCGAGCTTCCCAACGTCCTCCTGCTGGACGAGCCGACCAACGACCTGGACCTCGACACCCTCCGAGCCCTGGAGGAGTACTTTGAGAGCTGGCCGGGGTCGCTGGTCGTGGTCAGCCACGATCGCGCCCACCTGGAACGGACGGTGGAGGACGTACTCCTCCTCGACGGCCAGGGCCACGCGACCGTCCCACCCGGCGGGTTCGCCGGCTACGAGGCCCGCCGCCGGGCCGAGCGAACACGGGTTGCCGCCAACCGGGCGGGGGATCGCCGCGTCGCCCGGGCGGCTGTGGGCGGACCTCCCGCCAAGAAGCTGCGCTCCCCCAGCACCCTGCGCCGGCTGCTGGCTGAGGCCGAGCGGGACCTGGAGGAGGCCACGGCGGCACGCGACCGGCTCGTCGCCGACCTGGAGGCGGTCGCGGACCATGTGACGCTGGCGCGTCTGGCCGAGGAACTGGCAACCGCCGAGGTCAGGGTGGGAGAGGTGGAGGAACGGTGGCTCGCCCTGGCCGAGGAGCTGGGGTCGTGACTGGCCCGCCCCGGCCCGTCGTTACCAGCCCCGGTCGATCCACTCCTGGAGGTGGGGCTTCTCGGTCCCGATGGTCGTGTCGGCTCCGTGGCCCGGCATCACGACGGTGTCGGGCGGGAGGGTGAACAGCCGCTTGACCGACTCGATGATCGTCGGGAAGTGGCCGCCGGGGTACTTGGTCGCCCCCGGACCTCCGGGGAACAGGGTGTCCCCCGAGAAGAGCACCGGAGATCCCTCGAGCTTGAAGCAGACGGAGCCGGGGGTGTGGCCGGGCGTGTGCATGGCGGTGAGGCGGAGGCGGCCCACCTCGAGCACCTGCTCGTCCTCGATGAGGAAGTCGTAGCCGGCAAGCTCCGGAGCGTCCTCGGCCGTCACCCCGACCGGGTATCCCGCCTCCCTCACCTGCGGGACGGCTTGGATGTGGTCCCAGTGGGTGTGGGTCTCCACCACGGTGGTCACGCCCAAGTCCCGGCAGAGGTCGAGCAGCTTGTCCGCCTCGTTGGCGGCGTCGACCATGAGCGCCTCCCCCGTCTGCCGGCAACGGGCGAAGAAGACGTTGTTGTCCACGGGGCCGACGACCACCCTGGTGATCTCCACCTGGTCATCCGAATAGTGCAACGGAACGTTCGCCATGATGGGAGTATGGCCTTTGTACGGTCACCTTCGTGTTGAGCGAGGAACAGGAGGAGCTCCGGCAGGTCGTCCGGGCCTTCTTGGCCGACACCTCCCCACCGTCGACCGTGCGCCGCCTGATGGAGACGGCTGAGGGCTACGACCCGGCGGTGTGGCGCCAGATGGCGGACCAGTTGGGCCTCCAGTCGCTGGCCATCCCCGAGGACTACGGCGGTCTGGGGTTCGGCTGGGTGGAGCTCGGCATCGTGTTCGAGGAAATGGGCCGGGCGCTGGCGGGCGGGCCGTTCCTCGCCACGGTCGCCCTGGCCGCCGGTGCCCTGCTGGCCAGCGGTGACGGACAAGCCGCCGCCGACCTCCTTCCCGCCATCGCCTCCGGCGACTGCATCGCCACCTTGGCCGTCGTCGAGGAGGGAGGCCGGTGGGACGAGGCCGGCATCGCGCTGGAGGCGACCGGTGACGGCGCCGGGGCCTGGGTCCTCACCGGCCACAAGACCCATGTCCTCGACGGAACGGTGGCCCACCTCGTCCTCGTCGCCGCCCGCACCGGGGCGGGGGTCAGCCTCTTCGCCGTGGACGAGACGGCACCGGGGCTCACCCGCTTACCCGTATCCACGCTCGACCTGACCCGGAACCTGGCCCGCCTCGACTTCGCAGCCGCGCCCGCCCGCCTCATCGGGAGAGACGGGCAGGGGTGGCCCGCTGTCCGAGCCGGACTCACGCTGGCGACCGTCGCCCTCGCCGCCGAGCAGGTCGGTGGCGCGGATCGGTGCCTGGAGATGGCCGTCGAGTACGCCAAGCAGCGGGAGCAGTTCGGACGACCGATCGGCAGCTTCCAGGCAATCAAGCACAAGTGCGCCGACATCCTCGTTCAGGTCGAGGCCGCCCGCTCGGCCGCCGCCTACGCCGCCTGGGCCGCGGCCGAGGGGGACGAGGACGAGCTGCTGCTGGCGGGGTCCTTGGCCAAGGCCGCCTGTTCAGAGGCCTACCAGCGGGCGGCGTCGGAGAACATCCAGATCCACGGCGCCATCGGCTTCACCTGGGAGCACGACGCCCACCTGTATTTCAAGCGAGCCAAGTCCTCCAGCCTCCTCTTCGGCGACCCGACCTACCACCGGAAGCTCCTGGCCGCCGGTCTCGGGCTCTGACCCGTCCCGGTAGCGTCGCATCCGATGGGGATCGTCCTTCTGTTCCTCGGGGTGGTCGCCGTGTTCGCCATCGCCGCCATCGTGATCGGCCGCGAGGCACGCCGACTGGACGCCCAGCCCGTGCGCCGCACGTTCGACTTCGAGGAGGCGGTCACGTGGGTGTGCGACCACGTGAGCGACGACGTGGCAGCCGTGCTCACGCCCGACGACGTGCGCCAGATCCTCGACTGGCACCTCGAGTACTTCCGGCTGAAGGGCGTGTCCGGCAACGGGAGCGGGCCCCATGTCGAGGGACCGGTGGTGGTGACGGGAGCGGAGACCGTCGGCTTTGTCCTGCAGCGAGCCGAGGCCGCGGGGACGCCGTTCACCCCCGAGCAGGTCCACGCCGTCCTTGACGCCCAGATGGACTATCTGGCCGAGATCGGCGCCGTCGGGCCGGTCGCCGATCCAGACGAGGACGTGGGGCGCTCGTAGGACCACGCTGGGTATACGAGGCCGACAAAAGGTCACACTTGCCACTCGGGTTGTGGTTTCATACCCGTACCCGAGAAAGGAGGTGGTCCAGCTGAGCGACAGATGTTCTGGGACCCGGGAGGTGGCTGTCCGCTAGCCGGCAGCTGGGCCGGGCTGGCGAATCCCCGCCAGCCACCGCTCGAGGAGCGGCCGGGAGCTGGTCCCACCCGGAGCAGTCCGTACTCCTCGTGACCCTTTCCAGCACCTATTCTCGACGAGGGGGCGCAACCGTGCGCCCCCTCGGCGCGTGGAGGACGCGGGATGGACTGCGATTTTCTGTCTGACGGCCTTCGGCTGGCCGGTCACCTGGCCCGACCGGCCAGCGGCAACGCGGCGGTGCCCGGCCTCATCCTGTGCCACGGCTTCCCGGCCGGGCCGGGGGGCGCGGCCACCTCGGCCCAGACCTACCCAGCCTTCGCCGACCGGCTGGCGACCGAGACCGGCTGGAGCGTCCTCACCTTCAACTTCCGGGGTACGGGGCAGTCCGAGGGCAACTTCTCGCTCACCGGTTGGCTGTCCGATCTCGACGCCGCCATGGACGTCCTCATCATGGAGGGCGTCTCAGCGGTGTGGCTGGCCGGGTCCAGCACCGGGGGTGCCCTGGCCCTGTACAAGGCTGCCTTCGACGCGCGTGTCCGGGGGGTGGCCGCCCTCGCCGCCTCGGCCACGTTCGACGTGTGGGCGGCACAGCCCCGGCGGTTCCTGGAGCACGCCCGCCAGATCGGGGTCATCGCCGACCCGTCCTTCCCGCCCGACGTCGACGCGTGGGGCCGGGAGCTGGCCGACATCCGCCCGCTCGACGTGGTGGGCAAGATCCCACCCCGCCCGATCCTGCTCATGCACGGCACCGACGACGACACCGTCCCCGCGCAGGACGCTCGCACCCTCGCCACCGCCGCCGGGGGCGCGGTCGAGCTGCGGCTGGTGCAGGGGGCCGGCCACCGGCTGCGCCACGACCCGCGAGCCGTCGCCTTCCTGCTGGGATGGATGGAGCGCCAGGCTGCCACGTGAGCGGGGGACGGCTGCTCGCTCAGCCCTGACCGCTGACCGCTACTCCTCGGCCTCCGCCGGGGGCGCTCCCTCCGCCACCCCCAGGAGCTCGTCGATCGTGCTGCGCAGCTCGTAGGCCGCCAGCCGGGGGTCGGCCGCCTGGGTGATCCAGCGCACGACTACGAAGCGGCTCGCCCCTGCCGCGACCATCGAGGGCACGGTGGCCGGCGTCACCCCGCCGGTCACGAACCACGGGCGGGAGCTCCGCTCGGCCGCGTACCCCAGGTACTCCAGCCCGGTGCCCGGCCGTCCCGGCTTGGTGGGGGTTGGCGACACCGGTCCGGCCGAGATGTAGTCCACCGGCTCCGTCTGGGCTGCATCCAGCTCGGCCCGGGCGTGAGTGGACAGTCCGACGATCGCGGTGGGCCCGAGCACGCGGCGGGCGACCTGGGGACGGACGTCGTCCTGGCCCACGTGCACCCCGTCGGCGCCGGCGTCAAGGGCGAGGTCAGGACGGTCGTTGAGGACGAAGGGCACGCCCTGGTCCCGGCAGACCATGGCCGCCAGGCGAGCCCGTTGTACCAGGGGACGGGCCTCGAGGAACTTGTCGCGGAGCTGCACAAGGTCCACGCCGCCCGAGATGCACGCCTCGAGGAACCGGCCCAGGTCGGGACGGTCGGCCGTGCAGAGGTAGAGCCGCCGGTTCCCGAGAGTCGCCACCGGTCGTCAGCCTCCGGCGACGGCCCGGACCAGCTCGAGGCGGTCGCCGTCGTCCAGCCTGGTGGTCGAGAAGGCGGCCCTGGGCACCGCTTCCCCGTTTCGCTCCACGATCACCCAGCGGCTCCCGAGAGACAGGGCTCGGAGCAGGTCGTCCACCGTGGCGCCGTCGTCCAGCTCCACGGGATCGCCGTTGGCCGTCACCCTCATCCGGCGAGGGACGGTACCGGGTCGGCCCGGTGGTCGCCGGCCGGTCCTAGCCCTTCTTGCCCTCCGCTTTCATGGCCTTCTTGTGCTCGCGGACCCGAGCCAGCGACTCGGGCCCGTCCACGTCGGCCACCGAGAACCACCCCGGCCTGCCGTAGGGACCAGCCGCCTCCTCCCACCCCTCGGGCTTCACCCCCAGCCGCTTGGCCAGGAGGGCGACGAAGATGCGGGCCTTCTGCTCGCCGAACCCCGGGAGCCCCTGGATCTTGGCCAGCAGGGACTGACCATCGGTCGCCGACGCCCAGACGTTCTCGGCCTTGCCGTCGAACTCCTCGACGAGCCGCCGGCAGAGCTCCTGCGTGCGAGCAGCCATCGACCCCGGGAACCGGTGCAGCGCGGGGCGTTGGGCGAACAGGCCGGCAAGCTCGTCGGGATCCATTGTCGCGATCTCGGCCGCGTCGAGGCGGCCACCCAGGCGCTCCTTCAGGTCATAGGGGCTGTGGAACGCCTTCTCCATCGGCACCTGCTGGTCGAGCAGCATGCCGAGCAGCAGGGCAAGCGGTTCCTCAGCCAGGAGCTCGTCGGCCTCCGGGTCGCCGGTGAAGGGGAGAGCAGTGGCAGGCACGGGGACCTCCGTTTCGATCCTGTCGGTCGCGCCGAGGTGGCGAGATTCTGCCCGAGTACCGGGAGGTCGCAGCAAGCCGCGTCCAGGGGATTCGAGCGTCAGGCGACGCGCGGGTCCGGTGCCTCCGGGTCGAGGCCGTATTCGGCGATGGCGTCGGCCACCTCCTCGGGTTTGGCCTCGTCGCTCCGGGCCAAGGCTTGGAGGACGGCGACCACCACATGCGGCGCGTCCACCTCGAAGTGGCGCCGCAGGTTGGCCCGCGTATCGGACCGGCCGTACCCATCGGTGCCCAACGGCGTGAACGGGGCGGGTACCCATCTGGCCACCTGGTCGGGCACCGCCTTCATGAAGTCGGACACGGCCACCACCGGCCCCTCGGCCGACGAGAGGACCTCAGTGACGTAGGGGACTTTCGGCGTCTCGGTCGGGTGCAGGCGGTTCCATCGCTCGGCCGAGAGGGCGTCCTCCCGCAGAGCCTTGTACGACGTGGCGCTCCACACCTCGGCGGCCACGTCGTGGTTCTCGGACAAGAGCTTCTGCGCCTCCCGCGCCGCCGAGTGCGCCGTGCCCGAGAACAGGATCGTCGCCCTCCGGCTGCCCTTCTCCGGCGCCCGGCAGAACCGGTACAGACCCCGGCAGATCCCCTCCTCGACGCCATCCTCGTCAGGCATCTCGGGCATGGGGTAGTTGTCGTTGTAGAGGGTCAGGTAGTAGAAGACGTCCTCCGGCTCCTTGCCGTACATGCGCCGGATGCCGTCCTCGACGATGATCGCCACCTCGTAGGCGAAGGCGGGGTCGTAGGCGGCGATGTTGGGAACGGTCGAGGCCAGCACGAGGCTGTGCCCGTCGGCGTGCTGGAGCCCCTCCCCTTGGAGCGACGTGCGGCCGGCAGTGGCGCCGCAGAGGAACCCTCGGCCCCGCATGTCACCGCAGAGCCAGATGAGGTCGCCCACCCGCTGGAACCCGAACATCGAATAGAAGATGAAGAACGGGACCATGGTCAGGCCGTGGGTGGCGTAGGAGGTGGCGGCGGCGATGAAGCTGGCCATCGAACCCGCCTCGGTGATTCCCTCCTCCAGGATCTGGCCCTTCTGAGCCTCCCGGTAAGAGAGCGGAAGGTGGGAGTCCACAGGGTCGTACAGCTGACCGAAGGGGGCGTAGATCTTCACCTCGGGGAACAGGCTGTCCATACCGAAGGTGCGGGCCTCGTCGGGAATGATGGGAACGATCCGGGCGGCGGTCCCCTTGTCCCGCAGCAGACCGCGGAGGAGGTTGGCGAAGGCCATGGTCGTCGAGACCTCCCGGCCCTTCGAACCCTCCTTCAGCCCGGAGAACGTCTCCGGCTTGGGGGTGGTGAGCGGCTTCCAGCGGACGACCCGCTTGGGCAGGGAACCGTCCAGGGCCTGGCGGCGCTCCATCATGTACTGGAACTCCGGCGAGTCCTCCGGGGGGCGGTAGTAGGGCGGCTCGTCGGCGTCGAGCGCGTCGTCCGGCACCTGGTCCTCGAGGAAGAGCCGGTCGCGGAAGATGCGCAGCTCCTTCTTGGACATCTTCTTGATCTGGTGGGTGGCGTTGCGGGCCTCGAAGTCCGGGCCCAGGGCCCAGCCTTTGATCGTCTTGGCCAGGATGACGGTGGGCGCGCCCTGCGGCTCGACCGCCCACTTGTAGGCGGCGTAGAGCTTGCGGTAGTCGTGACCGCCCCGGGGGAGGGTGCGCAGCTCGTCGTCGGAGAGATGCTCGACCATGGCCCGCAGGCGAGGGTCCGGCCCAAAGAAGTGCTCCCGGATGTACGCCCCCGACTCGACGGCGTACTTCTGGTACTCCCCGTCGAGGGTGGTGTTCATCTTGTTGAGCAGGACACCGTCGACGTCGCGAGCCAGGAGCTCGTCCCACTTGGAGCCCCAGATCACCTTGATCACGTTCCAGCCCGCGCCCCGGAAGATGGCCTCCAGCTCCTGGATGATCTTGCCGTTCCCGCGCACGGGGCCGTCCAGCCGCTGCAGGTTGCAGTTGACCACGAAGATGAGGTTGTCGAGCTGCTCCCGAGAGGCCAGGGTGAGCGCCCCGAGCGTCTCCGGCTCGTCGCACTCCCCGTCGCCCAGGAAGCACCAGACCTTCGACCGGCTGGTGTCGGCCAGCTCCCGGTTGAGCAGGTAGCGGTTGAAGCGGGCCTGGTAGATGGCGTCGATCGGCCCGAGCCCCATGGAAACTGTGGGGAACTCCCAGAAGTCGGGCATGAGGCGAGGGTGGGGGTAGCTCGAAAGCCCCTTGCCCCGAATCTCCTGGCGGAAGTTGTCGAGGTGCTCCTCGTCGAGGCGACGCTCGAGGTAGGCCCGGGCGTAGATGCCCGGGGCGGCGTGGCCCTGGAAGAAGACCTGGTCGCCGGCCTGGCCGTCGTCCTTGCCCCGGAAGAAGTGGTTGAACCCCACCTCGTACAGGGCGGCGGACGAGGCGTACGTCGCCAGGTGGCCGCCGATTCCCGGCGCCCGCATGTTGGCCCGGGTGACCATGATCGCCGCGTTCCAGCGGATGTAGGCCCGGATACGGCGCTCGGTGTGCTCGTCGCCCGGGAACCACGGCTCCCGTTCGGCGGGGATGGTGTTCATGTACGGGGTCGAGACGGCCGCCGGGATGCCCACCTGCCGTTCCCTCGCCTGGTCGAGCAGCTTCATGAGGAGGTACCGGGCGCGGACTTTCCCCCGGGTCTCGATGACCGAGTCGAGCGAGTCCACCCACTCGGCCGTCTCTTGGGGGTCGATGTCGGGAAGCTGGCGCGCAAAACCGTCGAAGATCACGTCATCCATGCTAAGCGGGGCGGACCCG
>JALZEC010000084.1 GCA_030862235.1 Actinomycetota bacterium
AGCCCCGACCCCTCGGCCCCCACGAGCAGGGCCTGCTTCGGCCGGCGCGGGACGGTCGCCAGGTCCTGCGCGTCGGTGGCCGGCGTGAGGGCGAGCACCTCGAAACCCAGGTCGCGCAGGCGGGAGATGCCGCCCGGCCACTCGGGGATGCGGGTGTAAGGCAGGCGCAGGACGTGGCCCATCGACACGCGTACCGATCGTCGATACAAGGGGTCAGCCGTAGTCGGATCGAGCACGACGCCCCCGGCGCCGAAGGCGGCCGCGTTCCGGAAGAGGGCGCCGAGGTTCTCGTGGTCGTTGACCCCTTCGACGAGGACGAGGAGGGCGGCGTTGCCGGCCACCGCGGCCAGGTCGGGGAGAGGTGCCCGGTCGGCGGCGGCAAGGGCTCCCCGGTGGAACTTGTAGCCGGCGATGGCCTCGACAAGGGGCTGGGGCGCGAGGTACACGGGAGCAGGGCAACCGGCCAGGTGTGCCTCCAGCGCCCGCAGCCCTCGAGAAGTCACGAGCAGGGATCGGACGCGGTAAGGGGAGGCCAACAGGTGCCGGATGACGAGGGCACCCTCGGCGATGAACCAGTCTCCGACCTCGTCGTCGGACTCCGCCCGGAGACGGCGCAGATCCCGGTCCTTCAGGGAGAGGTAGTCAGCGATGCGCGGGTCGTCCGGGTCCTCGATCCTGACAACCCGGCATGCCGTCGCGCACCCGCACGTCGTACACCCGAAGACGAGAGGGTGTCAACGACTGTCCGGCAAGGCGAACTGGGGTCATGAGCAGGGGTACGGACCCCGCCGAACGACCCCAGAACGAAGGGGGGTGCCCTACCGGGCGGTCCTGACGGCCGCCTCGGTCGGACCCGTCTGGGTCACGTCGAGCAGGAGCTCGTCCAGGGCCTCGTCTTCCAGGGTCTCCACCTCGATCAGGCGGTTGGCCAGGCGTTCGAAGGCGACCCGGTTGACCTCGAGCGCCTCGCGGGCCCGCTGCTCGGCCAGGCGCAGGATCTCCTGCGCCTCGGCGTCGATCTCGGAGGCCACCCGTTCCGAGTACCCCTGGCCCATCTCGCCCTGGTAGCCGTCCGTCAGGGGCTTGACGATGAAGGGGCCGAGCCGCTTGCTCATGCCGTAGTCGGTGATCATCCGCCGGGCCAGCGTCGCCGCCTGCTCGAGGTCGGTGGAAGCGCCCGAAGAGACCTCGCCGCTCACGAGAGACTCGGCCGCCCGCCCTCCCAGCAGGGCGGCGATGCGGTCCAGCATCTGGCTCCGGGTGACGGTCAGCTGGTCGCCCTCCGGCACCAGCCACGTGAACCCGCCGGCGTGCCCCCGGGCGACGATCGACAGCTTCCCGACCCGGTCGGTCCCAGGCAGGGCGGTGGAGACGACAGCGTGGCCCGCCTCGTGGTGCCCGATCCGGTGCCGGTCCTGGGGGGAGAGGATGCGGCTCTTCTTCTCCGGCCCGGCCACGACGCGCTCGATGGCTTCGAACAGGTGGCGCGGCGTGATCTGGGACGAGCCGCGGCGGGCAGCCAGAAGAGCTCCTTCGTTGACCACATTGGCCAGGTCGGCGCCGGAAAAGCCGACGGTGCGCTTGGCCACCGCCGCCAGGTCGACCTCGGGGGACATCGGCTTGCCCCGGGCATGGATCTTGAGGATCGCTTCCCGTCCCCGAACGTCCGGCCGGTCCACGCCGACGCGCCGGTCGAAGCGACCCGGACGAAGCAGAGCCGAGTCCAGGATGTCGGGACGGTTGGTGGCGGCCAGCACGACCACGCCACCGCCGGAGTCGAAGCCGTCCATCTCCACCAGCAGCTGGTTGAGGGTCGCTTCCCGCTCGTCCTGGCCACCGACCGCCATCACGGTCCGGGTGCGTCCGACGGCATCCAGCTCGTCGATGAACACGATGCAGGGGGCGGCCGTCTTGGCCACGGCGAAGAAGTCGCGGATACGGGCAGCGCCGACGCCGACGAAGATCTCGACGAAGTCCGACCCCGAGATCGAGAAGAACGGCACGTTCGACTCACCGGCGAGGGCCCGCGCCAGCAGCGTCTTCCCGCATCCGGGCGGGCCGGTGAGGAGGATGCCCTTTGGCACGGATGCGCCCATGGCCAGGAACTTCTCCGGGTTCCCGAGATAGTCCCGAACCTCGGACAGCTCCTCGATGGCTTCGTCCACCCCGGCGACGTCCGAGAAGGTGATCTTGGATTCGCCGCTCGAGAGCCGTTTGGCCCCGGCCTTCCCGAAGCCGGCGGCGTCGGTGGTTGAACCCGGTCGGAAGACGAGGAACAGGATGAGCAACCCGTCCACCACGATCAGCGCCGGGAGGATGAGCGAAGCGGGGACGATCAGGTTCTTGAGGGGCTGCTGCTCGACCTTGTAGGCCACGCCCGCGTCCTCGAGGGCGGAGGTCAGGCGGCTGAAGATCGTCTCTCGCCCGGCCGCGACCGCCACCCAGTAGTCCCCCCGGTCGTACCGGCCCACGATCCGGTTGTCGGTTTCGAGAATGGTCGCGGTCTGGATCCGGCCCTGCCGCAGGAGGGTGATGTACTGGTCGATCCGAAGCTCGGTGCCGGGCGTGTGTGGGTTCGACCACCAGAGCAGGAGCGCGTAGAACCCGATCAGCACCGGGAGGGCGGCGATGGCGTAGAGCCGGGCGCGCCGGCGCGCCTTGTTCTTGTCCTCCACGTCAGGCACCGGGGTCGGGGCCTTGTTGTCCTTCGCCATTCCTCGTTCTCCTTCGGCGACGTACGGTGGCGGCGAACGCGACCCACGCCGCCCAACTCAATCGTCCAGCCGGAGAGAGCGACCGGGCAATCAGGTATTACCCCGAGACAACCCCGAGAACCCTGATACGCGCGGTGTTGATCCTAGTGAGGCTGCAGCAGTAGTGGGAAAAGGAACTCGTCAGATCCCCTCTTTGCGGGCCCGCATGATCAGGGTACGGGGGACCCACAGGAAGGCTTCCCGCCAGTGCCTGCTCACCGGCCCCTCGATCTTGGACTCGGGTTCCAGCAGCACGTCCACGCGGAAGTTGTTCCGGGTGAGCCCCATGAAGAGGTCGGAGAGGGTGTGGTGGTAGTCGCCGAACGGCGTCTCGCCCGACTCGTCCACGGGGGAGCGGTCGAAGTAGGAGCGGCGGATGAGGAGCGGTTGCTCGGGGTCGCTGTCGTCGATGATGTCGTAGGCGGGGTGGGGAACCGAGAAGACCAGCGGCGCGCCCGTCTTGAGGACACGGTGCACCTGCCGGAACACCCGGCTCAGGTCCGACACCTCGTTGAACGCCCATGCCGAGAAGACGAGGTCCACGCTGTCTGCCCGCATGAAGGCGAGGTCGGCCAGGTCCCCCTGATGGAGCTCGACCCGCACGTTCTCCCGCTCGCAGCGCCGCTTGGCTGCGCCCAGGTGGTCGGTCGAGGAATCGAGGGCGATGGCGTGCGCCCCTTGCTTGGCGAAGGCCACGGCCGCTTGTCCGCTCCCGCAGCCCAGGTCGAGCACGCGCTTGCCGGAGACGTTGCCGAGGAGACGGAACTCGGCCTCGGTGCCGATGTCCGGGCCGTACTGGACGACGGCGCTGCCCCCCTCGGCATCGATGGTCTCCTGCTTCCAGCCCCGGCCCATCGAGCGAATACTGCCAGAGCGGCAGCCGGCGGCCCGGGACTCTCCTCGCTCAGAGAGCGGCCGGCTCCGGCGAGGCGATGAACTCCTCGACCATCTGGCGGGCGAGGTCGTCGGTGTACTGCACGGGCGGCGACTTCATGAAGTAGGCCGAGGGCCCGAGGAGCGGGCCGCCGATGCCCCGGTCGAGCGCGAGCCGGGCGCAGCGGATGGCGTCGATGATGACGCCGGCCGAGTTGGGCGAGTCCCACACCTCCAGCTTGAGCTCCAGGTTCAGCGGGACGTCCCCGAAGTTGCGGCCTTCCAGGCGGATGAACGCCCACTTGCGGTCCTCCAGCCAGGGCACGTGGTCGCTGGGACCGATGTGGACGTCATCGGGGGCGATCCCGTTGTCGAGTTGGCTGGTGACGGCCTGCGTCTTGCTGATCTTCTTGGACATCAGCCGATCGCGCTCGAGCATGTTCTTGAAGTCCATGTTCCCGCCGACGTTCAGCTGATAGGTGCGGTCGAGGACCAGGCCCCGGTCTTCGAACAGACGAGCCAGGATCCGGTGGACGATGGTCGAGCCCACCTGGCTCTTGATGTCGTCGCCGACGATCGGCACCCCCGCTTCGGTGAACCGGGCCGCCCACTCGGGATCGGACGCGATGAACACGGGGATCGCGTTGACGAAGGCGACGCCGGCCTCGAGACATGCCTCGGCGTAGTGCTTCTGCGCTTCCTCGGAACCCACGGGAAGGTAGGAGACCAGCACCTCGGCCTCCGTCTCTCGCAGGACGGAGGCCACGTCGACCGGTTCGTCGAGCGACTCCTCGATGGTCTGCCGGTAGTAGCGGCCGAGCCCGTCGAGCGTCGGCCCGCGCTGCACCTCGACCCCCAGCTCGCCCACTGGGGCGAAGCGAACGGTGTTGTTCTGGCCGGAGAAGATGGCCTTGCCCACGTCCAGGCCCACCTTGGCGGCGTCAACGTCGAATGCAGCCACCACCTCCACGTCACCGACGTGGTAGCCCCCGAGCACGACGTGCATGAGGCCGGGGACGACGTCCGACGGGTCTGCCTGGCGGTAGTACTCGATGCCCTGCACGAGGGAGCTGGCGCAGTTGCCCACGCCGGCGATCGCCAAGCGGATGGTCTTGCTCACGAAGATGGTCTCCTTCCGGGTGGGGTCAGGGCCTGGGCAGGTGGTTGCGCCCGATCTGGCCCGTCGGCGGGGATGCCGGCCCCGCCTGATAGCTGAGGTGGACGGCGTGGGTCTGAAGGGGCAGGGTCGGCCGTCCGCAGGCCCTGCTTCTCGGAGGCGATGAGGGCGTCGAGCCACGAGATGTCACGCTCCGTGGCCTCGGCGTCGTGGTCGATCAAGGAGCGCAGATAGCGGTCCATCCGCTCCCGGCGGGTCCGCATCGTGGTGCGGACGGTCGCCAGGCGCTCGACGAGCTGGGCCCGCCGCCGTTCGAGCAGGCCGAGACGGGCTTCGGGAGGCAGATACCGGCAGAACGCGAGCTTGAGGTTGAAGGCGCGGTCGTCGTCGGCACTCCAGGAGTCGGCCGCCAGCAGCTCGGCGAAGAGCTCCTCGCCCCGGGGCGTGATCCGGTACACCTTCCGGACCCGGGAGGAGCGGCTCTCGGTGCGACGGCCTCCGCTCCGGCCGAGCCGGAAGGCGGCGGCCTCGCCGGCGATGGACCCCGTCATGGGGATGGCCGGTGCCGGCGGTTCGTCCCGGGGCCGGGTCTCCGCGGTCTGCAGCGCCCCCGCCGCCTGGAGCCGACGCAGGGCCGGGTAGAGCGAGCCGAAGGAGACGCGCGAGAACTGGCCGAGGGCCTCGACGAGCCGTTTCTTCAGCTCGTAGCCGTGAAGCTCCTGCTCCTTCAGGAGGCCCAGGATTGCCAGTTCGAGCACGTGCTCCCGTTTCGTTAGCGGTTCTCGATATATCGAATCGATATATCGACGAAGCCAGTTTCTCGGAGAGATCGCCGCTCGTCAAGGCACCCGGGCCGTTCGCCGGCCCAGGCGCGCGGGGTCGCGTCGCTCCTCGAGGGAAGCGTCTAGCCTGGGTCCCCGATGAGCTTCCGGCCGGAGACGCTGCGGGGGGTACGTCCTGCCGCCTCGCCGGGGCAGATCGACTACCGGCTGATTCGCAAGCACACGGTCGACGAGTTCAAGCGGGGGCGGCTGAGCCGGACGGACGTTTGCGACGCCCAACCCGAACTGCTGCGGGCGGCCCGGAACTGCGGGCGGGCCAGCCAGCAGGTGTGTCCCATCTGTGACGCAGAGCAGCTCGTGCTCGTGTCCTTCGTGTTCGGGCCTCGTCTTCCCGCACACGGTCGGTGCATCACCACGGCCAAGGAGCTTGACCGCCTCGGGCGCCAGGTCACCGAGCTGGCCTGCTACGTCGTGGAGGTGTGTCCGGCCTGCGCTTGGAACCACCTCCTGCGCAGCTTCTCCCTGGGAGGGCGGCGAGCGGCCAACCGGTAGGGCTCGCGCTCCGATCGGGCGCGTTTCATCCCTAGATGCCGGGACCCCTCGTTGCTAGGCTGCCGCCGTCGTGCGCCGCTTTTCCCTGCTCGGGATGTCGTCCGTGACGGCGCCCACTCCTCTCGGGACGCCCGAGGTCGCGCCGCCCAGGCCGCCTCGGGCTCCGGCGCGCCCTGTCGCCCGCCCTCCCGTCCGTCCTCCTGGCCGCCAGCCCGTGCGCCCTGCTGGTCGCCAGCCGGTCCGAGCTCCCCGTCCCTCCGGTCCTTCGGGCCTTCCGGGCCTTCCGGGGGTCGGTCCCGACGGTCACGGCGGCGACCGTGGCCGTGG
>JALZEC010000130.1 GCA_030862235.1 Actinomycetota bacterium
TAGGCGTGACGAGGGCGGCGGTAGAGTCCCTGGCCGTGGCGAGCACACTGACCCTCCGCGAGGTGGAGCTCCTCTCGGGCGAGCTGTCGGCCCTGGCCGAGCCCCACCGCCTTCTCATCCTCCGCCATCTCCGGCGCGGCCGTCGCACCGTGGGGTTCCTCGCTCGGGCGTGCGGCATGACCCAGCCGCTGACCAGCCATCACCTGGCCGTCCTGCTCGAGGCGGGCCTCGTGACCCGCGAACGGCGAGGGGCATTCACGTGCTACCAGGCCGACACGCGCAAGGTGCAGGAGGTTCACCGCCGTCTGGGGCGGTTGGCGGGTGCCGTAGGTGCGGTGGCCGAGGAGAGCGCCCACCGGTCCAGCCATCCGTGCTGAGGCCCGAGGAGCGCGGCGGCGAACCTGGGCGTGGCGCAGGCACGCACCGTCGTGCTGGGCTTCGCCACGGCGAACGGCGGCCGACCAGACGATGACGGTCGGGGAGATGGTGCTCGAGCCGTGGCTCGGCACCGAGGTGCGCTGTTACCGCGACCGCGTACCCACGCTGGTCGAGGCGCTCGACCTCGCCGTCCAACGCTTTCCCGATCGCCTCGCGCTGGAGACGCCCGAGGGCGACGTCACGTATGCCGAGCTGGCCGCACTGGTGGAAGGGGCAGTGGAGCGGCTCACCGACGAGGGCTTGCGGCGAGGAGACCGGCTGGCGGTGTGTCTGCGCAACGGCTTGGACATCGTGGTGGCCATCTGGGCGTGCGCCCGAGCCGGGCTGGTGTTCGTCGGCCTTTCCACCCGTCTGCAGTCCCCTCAGTGGGCGTACATGCTCGCCCACTCGGGCGCCCGCCTCGTGCTCGCCCACCCCGAGTACCTGGAGGGCGTCGAGTCGGCGGCGGCCGAGGCAGGCCTGACTCCTGGGCAGGCCCGGCTCGTCGGCGACCACCTGACCGGCTGCCGGCGACCGTGGCGGGGCGACGCCGTGGCCTTTCCTCACCAGGACGACGTGTACGGGGTCGTGTACACGTCGGGCACGACCGGCCGCCCCAAGGCGAGCCAGCTGGCCCACCGCTGCTCCATGCACTCGGCCACCGCCTACGTGCGCACCCTCAACCTGACGGGTGAGGACCGTACGGCGATCGTCTTCCCGCTGTACTACGTCACCGGCCACGTGGCCCAGGTCGCGCCGATGATGCTGGTCGGGGGCGCCTCCGTCACTGTCCCCGACGTCTCGCCCCGGGACTTCGTCCGCCTGATGGGCGAGCGCCGTATCACCTACTTGATGGTGGTCCCCTCACTCTGGCCCCTGCTGCTCCGCACTCCCGAGTTCCGGTGGCCGGACCTGGCCCATGTGCAGATTGGTGCCTTCGGGGGTTCTCCGGTGCCGATCTCCACCGTCGCCGCCCTTCGCGAGCGCATGCCACAACTTCGCCTCTACGACGCCTACGGCCTGACCGAGACCCACTCGCCGGCGACGATCCTGCTGGACGCCGAGTTCCGGCGGAAGCCCGGCTCGGTGGGGAAGCCCCTGCCCTGCGCCGACGTGCGGATTGTCGACGACGACGGCAGGGACGTTCCTGTCGGCGATGCCGGCGAGCTGTGGATTCGGGGCCCGATGGTGACGCCCGGGTACTACGGGGACCCGGAGGCCACGGAGGCGGCCATCACCGGCGGTTGGCTCCACACGGGCGACCTGGCGAAGGTTGACGAGGAGGGCTACGTCTACATCCTCGACCGCAAGAAGGACATGATCACCCGGGGCGGGTTCAAGGTCTATTCCGTGGAGGTGGAGTACCTCCTGGTCAGCCATCCCGACATCGCCGAGGCGGCGGTGTTCGGCGTGCCCGACCCGCTCGCCTTCGAGGCGGTGGCCGCCTATGTGGTCCCCGCCGCCGGCAGGAGGGTCGAGCCGGAGGACGTCCAGGCCTGGGTGAACGACCGGATGGCGGACTACGCCGTGCCCCGGTTCGTACGGGTGGTCGAGCGCATCCCTCGCAACCGGACGGGAAAGGTAGACAAGGTGGGCCTGCGGGCAGAGCTGACCGCGCAGCTGCAGACGAGTGGCGGAAGGGGAGCCGGGTGAGCGAGCACACCGACGGCTCCTGTGACGGCGGCCCTCGCGCGCCCGAGGCGGCCGACCTGGCGTCCGAGGACGGGGGCAACGGCGTGGCCACGAGGCTCCGCCGCCTGGTGGCGGCCCACCTCGAACTCGACCCCCGGCGCCTCGTCCCCGAGGCCCGGCTGGGCCAGGACCTGTGCCTCGACTCGCTCGCCGCGATCGAGCTCACCATGGTCATCGAGGACGAGTTCGACATCTCGCTGCCGGAAGAGGTGGTGGCCGACGTCCGGACGTACGGCGACGTGCTCGGCCTGGTGGCGGAGCGAGCAGGCGAGCACGCGAGCTAGCGCTCGACCGGGCACGGCGGTCGTCTCGGCGGAGGCGCGAGCCCTCTACGACGACTGCGAGGTGCTGGACATGCACGTGGAGTCGTTCGTCTGGACGCGGGTCTTCGGGTATGACCTCGCCCGCCCCCACGGCCAAGGTGCCTTCCGAGCTCGCCTGTATTCGCAGGCCGACCTGCCCCGGCTGGTGGAGGCCGGCCTGTCCGGGGTGGTGCTGAGCGTTGCCACCAACCCCTTCCGGCGGGTCGGTCGCCGCCTGCCCACGGCACTGAGCAACCTCGAGCGCCTCCAGGCGGTGGTGGAAGCGGCCCCGGCACCAGCGCGCGTCGTCGGCGATCACGCGGCCTACCGCCAGGCCCGGGCCGAGGGGAAGCTTGCCTGCTTCGTCGCCATCCAGGGCGGGAACGCGGCAGACGGGCGCCCCGACGGCGTGGACCGGCTTCCGGACGTCGTGTCACGCGTGACCCTCGTCCACCTGACGCGGTCGGCGCTGGGTTCGCCGAGTTCGCCCTGGGCTCGGGACGGCGGCCTGACCCGTGCCGGCCGCAGCTATGTCGAGGTGCTCAACCGGCGGCGGATCCTCTGCGATCTCGCCCACGCCGGCCGGCGGACGTTCTGGGAGGCCCTGGCCGTCCACGATCCCACCCTTCCGCCGATCGTGTCCCATACCGGCGTCTGCGGAGCTCATCAGAGCTGGCGGAACCTCGATGACGACCAGGTGCGGGCCATCGCCGACCGCGGCGGCGTCGTCGGGATCATGTACCACTGCGGGTTCCTGGGTGGGAGGTCGGCGGCGGACGTGGTGCGCCACCTCGAACACGTGGTCCACGTCGGCGGTGAGGACGCGGCCGGCCTCGGGAGCGACTGGGACGGTCTTATCGTCACGCCCCGGGACATGCCAACGGCGCGCGAGCTGCCCGTCCTCGTGCAGCGCATGCTCGACCGAGGGTGGTCGCCCGAGCGAGTGCGCAAGGTGATGGGGGCGAACTACCTGCGGGTGGTGGCTGCCGCCCGCCCCGGGCCTCGCTCGCAGCCGCCTACACCCGTATCCTGATCCGGCGCTCCGGGGGAGTGGCGGCCTCGTCGGCGGTTGCTCCCGGGCGCTGGCCCCGTTCCGCCTGACGGAGCAGCTTCCAGATGTGCTGGCCGAGCACGTCCAGGTCGGTGGACGAGAACTGTTCCCCCCCGAACCGGCGGATCGTTTCCGATTGCCGGCGGAGGATGGCTGCGTCCTGGCTGAGTATGCGGCCCACGATGGGTGTGACCGCCGCCCGGACGGCGGCGTGCGGAAGGCGGAGCCGGAACGTCACCGCCGCGTGGAGGTCGGTGACGAAGTCAGAGACCGGGGTGAAGGCCGACGTGGTCACCAGGTGGTTCTCGCCCAGCCGGTACTCGACCTGGGCGATCGAGGGCAGGAAGAACCGGTCGAAGTGGGTGACGAGGCCGCCCTCGGGAGCCAGCACCCGTCCCGCCAGCCCCTCCGGCCGGGGCTCACCCACGTACTCCGCCTCCACTGAATCTGGTCGATGGCGGACGACCACCTCAATCTCCACCGGCTCCCGCCCACCCCGGAAGAGCCCGCCATGGAGGAAGGCGGTGTGGGGGACGTCGAGCGTGTTCTCCAAAGCGGCGTGCAGGGTGGACTCGAGCCGGGCCGAACGTCGGACGGTGGCGTAGCCGGGATCAGTCAGGTGCGGAAAGCGGAAGGGTCCCGGCGGCGACGACGATGCCTCGGCATCGGGTACGACCCAGACGAAGCCGTCCTGCTCGGCCACGGGAAAGACCGTGGCCCGCCGGCTCCTGCGATCCGGGTCCTCTCCCACGAGGCCGGGTATCGCCCGGCAGGCGCCGGCGGGGTCGAAACGCCACCCGTGGTAGCAGCACTCGAGGAGCCCCTCGACGACCTGACCGCACGAAAGGGGGACGTTGCGATGGGGGCAGCGGTCGAGAAGCGCCACCGGGCGGCCTGCTCCGTCCCGGAACAGGACGAGAGGGATCCCCAGAATCGTGCGGGCAACGGGCCGCCGCCCAAGCTCGGCGCTCGCGCAGGCCACGTACCAGTAGCGGGGCAAGCGCACCACCGACGGGGGGCTCGAGGGCGACGGCGGCCGGTAGCCGGGCGAGCGGTCGCCGTCGTCCATGTGGGGAACGGTAGAGCCGTCCGGCGATCTACGGCTCGCAGGCCGACCAGAGGCCCCGGCCGGCGGCGCGGGCTTCGGCGGCGAGGGCCACGAACTCGTCGGCGTGGGCAACATTGGGCGAGACCGTGAGGACCTGGGCATAACCGTTGCGGACGAGCTCGGCGTTGACGAACAGGCCGTCGGGAAGGCGGTACACGTACGCCAGGGTGCGGTCGTACTGGTCCTGCTGTTCGACGTCGCCCACCAGGCGGACGCCGGTGCCACGGGGGAGGAGGGAGGTGAGGAAGCCGGCCGCCTCCCGCCCGAAGCACTGGACGGGGCGGCGCGGGTCTTTGGTCTCCGGGGTGTCGACCCCGACCAGTCGAACGTGGTGCCCCCCGCTCACGACGAGGGTGTCACCGTCGACCACGCGCTCGACGGTGGTGTCGAGCCCGGCGGGTAGGGCGATGCCCGCGCCCGGAGACGGCGCCCGGACGGGCCCGTCGGTACAGCCGATGGCGGCCGCGGCGAGCAGGACGAGAAGGAGAGCGGAAAGGTGCCGGTCGCGCACTGGCCTCCTGGCTGAGAGCCGCGGGATGAGTGGGCGCCGCGCCGGCGCGAGGGGGGGAGGAGGCTCCGCTCAGGCGGCCGGGCGATCGGCCTGGCGGAGAGCCTGCCGGGCCTGGGCGACCCCGCGCCGCCCGATCTCGCGGGTGCGCTCGTCGAGCCGCCACTGCTGGTCGTCGTCCTCGAGCAACACGAGCTGGTCGTTCATGTTCACCAGGATGGCAGGGGGGTGTGACAGAACGTTCATGCCCCTGCCTGCACGGCGTGGAAACGTCGCGGGTAGGGTAGAGGAACAGCATCCAGTATCAAGCGTGCCTCCGAAGAGGTCGAGAAAAGGGAAGTAGGGCACTCCGCCCGACGTTGGAGCAGAGGATGAACGAGATACTCGAGAACGACGCCATCGCCCAGGCGCTGCAGATCATCGATCGCAGTCTGGGAACGCTCCACCAGCGCGAGCTGGTCTCGACGGCAGAGGTCTCCGACCTCCTGCTCGACGTGCGTTCCGTCCTGGCCGCCGCTGAGCTCGAGCTCGACCTCGAGCGCACTCCGGCGAGCGCGGCGAACTAGCGCTCCCCCTCCGTAGGGCGCTTCGAACCGCCCGTCGCGTCCTCCCGCTTGCCATCCAGCGGCACGAGCTTTCTGCCCAGCACGCCCAGCGCGACCCCGATCGGGATGCCGGCGAGCACGTCGGAGGCGTGGTGGATCTTCACGTATACACGGCTCGTGGCCACGATTACGGCGAGGGCGTAGTAGAGGGGCCACAGCGGATCGTCCTCGGCCAGGAGGATGGCAGCACAGAAGGCGGCACTGGCGTGCCCGCTCGGGAAGCTGCTGGTGCGAGGCTGGCGCACCCGACGGGTGCGGACGACCTCCCAGGCTGGACGCTTGCGGCGGAAGAGTGACTTGATCAGCCCGTTCACGAGGGCGGATTCCACCGCCATGGCCGCCCCCAGACGGAAGGCGGCCCGCTCGTCACGGGGCGAGGGGCGCAATCCCCGGGCGGCGCCCAGGAGGAGCCACAGCACCGAGAAGTTGCACAGCTCCGAGGCGGAGTAGAAGACCCGGTCGGCCACGGGATGGCGGAGGCTATCGACCGCGGCGTCGAGGCGGGCATCGATGCGGCTCACCAACGAGCGCGGGGACGGTAGGGCTTGGGACACGGCGGCGCGACCGTAATGCCGTCAGTGGCGAGGCTTCGAAACTCAGCCGGTACGGGCGGGCGCCAGCTCCCGGGCCAGGGCGGGGTCGCCCCCGAAGGCGGGACAGTACGACTGGAAGGCACACCACTCGCAAAGGCGCGAGGTGCGGGGCCGGAAGTCCTCCCGCTCGCACGCCCGCTCCACCGCCTGCCAGATGGCCGCCGTGCGCTGCTGGAGCCCCCGGATCGACTGCTCGGAGGGGTAGGCCATGATGGCCACCGGCTCGCTGAGGTAGAGCAGTTGGATGCGGCTGGGCCGCTCCCCGTAGACCTGTTCGCACAGGTAGGCGTAGAAGTGGACCCCGCCCAGGCGGCTCTGCTCGCCGATCACGGTCGGTGGCTTGCCCGTCTTGTAGTCCGTGACGACGAGCCCGCCCTCGTTGTCGCGCTCGAGCCGGTCGATGATGCCCCGCAAGGTGAGGGAGCCGACCTCGACCTCGAGCTGGAGCTCGAGGCCCACCGGCTCGATCGTCGCCGGGTCTTCCAGCTGGAAGTAGCGGCGCACGAGCACCTCGGCCTCGGCCACGAAGGCAGCCTCCGTCGCCGGGTCGAGGCCCAAGGCGGCGAACTCAGGGTCGGTCGCCAGCTCCTCCCGGGCCCGGGCCAGGCACTCGACGGCCACCGGCTCGGTGCGGCGGACCGGCGGCTCCTCCAGCAGGAGCTGAAGGGCCCGGTGGACCAGGGAGCCCTTCACCGCCGGCGGCGATGGGGGCTCGGGCAGCCCGTCGATGACCGAGAACCGGAAGGCGAGCGCACAGTCCTTGAACGCGGCGACCTTGGAGGGGGTCAGCGAGGTGGGCAACGGCAGGGGCATCACGAAGACGGTATCGAGCCGGTACGACAGAAACGAGGATCCCGGGGGGCCGCCCCCCAGCGCCGGGGCTCAGGCAGGGGCAAGGTCGCGCCGGATGGCGGCCGCCACCCGAGGCGGGTCCTCGAGGGGGCCGAAGTGTCCAAGCCCGTCGAACACGACGAGCCGGGCGTGGGGGAGGGCGGCGACCTGCTGCTCGGCCACATTGGGTCTGATGGCGTCAGTCGCCCCCCCGCACGCCACCGTGACCGGGCACTCGACCTCGGCCAGGCGGGCGAAGCGGTCCCCCTCGACCGCCCGGGAGTAGATCTCGGCCTCGACCTCCCGCCGGCAGCGGAGCGTCACCGACCCGTCCTCCTGGTCGGCGAACCCGTGCTCCAGGTACGCCCGCAGTGCGCTCTCGCTCAACGTCGAGAAGGGGGGCTTGGACATGAAGTTCTCGTACGCCTCTACCCGGCTCGGGAACCGGTCCCGGCGCCGGCGGGCCCCTTCAGCCAGGCGTTCCGCTCGGGCCCGAGCCCGTTCCGGATCCGGCCAGACGATGGGCTCGTAACACCAGAGCGCCCGGAACGTCCCCGGCCGCTCCGCTTCGGCGAGTAACACCGACGCCCCGCCGGACGAATGGCCTACGGCAAAGGGGCCGTCCAGCCCCAGCCCGTCCACGGCGGCGAGCACGTCCTCGGCAAACCCGCTCCAGACGTAGGCCAGGCCGTCGGGCGAGGAGGTGAGGCCGTGGCCCCGCAAGTCGGCGCCCCAGCAGTGGAAGTGGCCGTTCAGTTCGCCGGCCAGGGGCGCCAAGGCGGCGGCCAGGAAGCTCGTGGGATGGACGAGGAGCAGGGCCGCGCCCTCACCGCCGAAGTCGTAGACCGCGACCTCCACCCCGTCCGTCGAGGGGAGGCGGCGCATTGGCGGCTCACGCTAGCGTGCGCCGGTTGGGTGGCGGAAAGGCAGGTCTCGGCCTCGAGCCCATGCTTGACGGGGACAGCCGTTGGCTGTCTAGCGTCCGCCGGTCCGGCAACCAGGAGGCCACGATCACCGATCCCCGTACTGACCTGGACGCTGTCCGCCAGGCCAACGCCGCCTTTTACGCGGCGTTCGAGGAGCGTGACCTCGACGCCATGAGCCGTGTGTGGGAGCACACGGACCGAGTGGTCTGCACCCACCCTGGCTGGTCGAGCCTGCGGGGCTGGGCGCGCGTCTCGGCGTCGTTCTTCGCCCTCTTCCAGAACTCGCAACGCCTTCAGTTCATCCTGACCAACGAGGTGGCGGTCGCCGCGGGAGACACGGCATGGGTCTCCATCGACGAGAACATCCTCGACGTCGATGGGGCAACCACGGTGGCCGCGCTCAACCTCTTCACCCGCCATCCCGACGGCCGCTGGCTGATGGTCGTGCACCATGGCTCAGCGGTGACGGCGTCGACCGAGGTTACCGGGGGCGAGGACGACGAGGGGGACGAGGCCTAGTTGGGTGGTCGACGCGGTGACCGGTGTGGTTCGCCGGCGCCTCGTCCTCAGCCCGCCCTCGCGCGGGCGACATGCTCTCGTTCCGTTTCGACGGCGCGAAGTATCGTTTTCCGAGGCGACCCGGCGAAGCGGACCCCGTGGCAACGAGGCATCCGGTCTGGGACTGAGTCGGCGCTCGGGGGATCGACAGGAGAGCACGGTGGGGGAGGCGCGTGGTCGCGAACGGCTTCGACTCATTCTTTGCCGCCCGGTCGGCCGCTGACCCCATCGAGCGTCGGACATCGTGAGTCGGACATGGTGAAGACACGGTGAAAGGTGGGGGAGTGCTTCAATACGCAGACACCGGTCAGCTACGACCGCCTCTGCCGGTTCCTCGTCCGGTGAGCGGGGGAGAGCGCGAGGCCGGGCTGATCGGAGCCGTCCTCCTCGAGTGGCCCCGCACCCTCGGCGCGGTCGACCCAGGGTTTCCGGGCCTGGCCTCGCGCTTCGCCCGGCTGAGCGCGCTCGGGATCCACGTCGTTCTCGTGGGCTGCGGCAGCGACGCCGCGGGCGCTCTCGTCGGCCTGCCGCCGCCGGGTCCTGGTCGGCTGTTCGTCTGGGGCGATGGCGAGGCTCCGCCCGTGGAGGTGACTCGGGGGGGAACCGCACACTCCAACTCCCCCGTACCAGGCGCCGACGTCCTCGACTGGGCGCGCCTGCTCTGTGGCCACGGGCCGGAGAAGGTCCTGGTCGTCGACCGGATCGGCGGCCCAGACTCAGGCCCGGTCGCGACCGCTGCAGGTTCGAGCGGCCCGGACGTCGCCGCCCTCGCCGCGCTCGACCAGTTCTTGGACGCCCAGTCGCAGTTCCCGCAGCCGGTGGACGACCCCTCTTGGCTCCTCGAAGTCGACGGCTTCGACCCCTTGCGCGAGCGCGAGGTGGAGTCGTGGCTGACGGTCGCCAACGGCCGCTGCGGCACCCGTGGATCGTTGGAGGAGGGCCGGCCTGAGGCATCTCCGGCGGTGTACGTCGCCGGCGTGTTCGGCTACCGCGAAGGGATCCTCCCGGTCCCCGAACTGGTGCGAGGACCGGAATGGACCCGCCTGCACCCCCGCGCCGGAGACGAGACAGTCGCGCTCGACCCAGGGGAGATCGTCGAGCACCGACGCGTCCTCGACCTACGCCAGGGGATCGTCTTTCGCACCTGGCGTCAGCGTCTCGGCGGCGGCGACGAGTGGCGCTTCCGCTCCGCTCGGTTGGCGTCGCTCGCCGACCGCAACCTCCTCGCCCTCCAAGCGGAGGCGACCGTGTCCGGCCGCACGGTCGCCCTCGGACGACCCGTTCCCCTCGACGAGGAGCAGCCCGGCGTCGAAGCGGTCGAGACGCGCGCCGAGGGAGACCAGCTCCGGGTCGTCGTGCAGGCCAGGGGTGGCGCCCGCGCCGATTTCGCCATCGCCACAGAGGACACGGGGTCTCGGCTCACTCGCCTGGCCGCCCTCGGCCGCAGCGGTCTCGGCCGGCCCGAGGAGGAGCTGGCCCGGGCGGCGGCAGAGGGGATGGGGAAGCTCCTTGCCCGCCACCGCCTCGCCTGGCGGGATCGGTGGGAGGACGCCGATGTGGTGGTGAGGGGCGGCGGCGACGTGCAGCGGGCCGTCCGCTTCGCCCTCTATCACTTGATCTCCTCGGCCGACCCCGACAGCGACGTCGCCTCCATCGGGGCGCGGGGGCTCTCCGGCCCCGGCTACCGGGGGCACGTCTTCTGGGACACCGAGGTCTTCGCCCTGCCGTTCTTCGTCTTCACCCACCCGGCCACGGCTCGCGCTCTCCTCGCCTACCGCCACCGCACCCTCCCGGCCGCCCGAGCCAAGGCCCGGAGCTTCGGGTTTGACGGCGCCCTCTACGCCTGGGAGTCCGCCGACACCGGTGAGGAGACGACGCCGCTCTCCGCGTGCCGTTCCGACGGCACGGTCGTGGACATCCTGACGGGGCTCATGGAACACCACATCTCCGGCGACGTGGCCTGGGCAACGTGGCGCTACTGGCAGGCGACGGCCGATGTCCAGTTCCTGGTGGACATGGGCGCCGAGATGATCATCGAGACCGCCCGATTCTGGGCGTCGCGGGCGTACGAGGGAAGCGACGCCTGCTTCCACATCAGCGGCGTGATCGGGCCCGACGAGTACCACGAGGGGGTGGACGACAACGCCTTCACCAATGTCCTGGCCCGCTGGAACCTTCGGACGGCGGCGGAGTTGTGCGCGCTCCTTCCCACTCTCGACGCCGGGGCGTGGGAGCGGCTGCAGGAGGTGCTCTCCCTCCGGCCGTCGGAGCCGGCGCGCTGGCGGGCTGTGGCCGACCGGCTGGTCGATGGTTTCGACCAGGCCTCGCTCCTGTACGAGCAGTTCGGCGGCTTCTTCTCCCTGGAGGACGTTCGGGCGGCCGACCTCGCGCCCCGTCCGTTTACGGGTGACGTCTTGCTCGGCCCCGAGCGGACCGGGCGGGCGCAGATGGTCAAGCAGGCCGACGTCCTGATGCTCGCCCAGATGCTGCCGGAGGAGCTCCCGGATGCGGTGATAGCCGCCAACTACCGGTACTACGAGCCGAGGACGTGCCACGGGAGCTCCCTGTCACCGGCGGTCCACGCCTGCGTCGCGGCCCGGGTCGGCGCCCTTGATGACGCCGAGCGCTACTTCCGCATGGCCGCGGCGATGGATCTCGACGACCGCATGAGCAACTCCGCCCATGGCGTGCACCTGGCCACGATGGGAGGGTTGTGGCAGGCGGCCGTCTTCGGCTTTGGCGGTGTCCGTCCCGACGGCTCCGTCCTTCGCTTCGACCCTCGCTTGGGCTCGTGGGACGGGCTCGCGTTCCCCCTGCAATGGCGCGGCACCCGCATTCGCGTCGACGTTGCTCCCGAGCGCCTGTGCCTCGAGCTCGACGGGCCAGCGACGATCGCGCTCGGGACCGGGGCACCTCGCGTGTTGAGCGGGGGCCGTTTCGTTGCCGACCGTGCGGGACATGGGTGGACCAGCCTTCGGCTGGCGGGGGGCTGATGCGCTGAAAGCGCGCCATGGGCCTCACCGATTCCAGCGAGGCGGTCGTCAAAGCTTGAGGCGCTGCTGCGCGTAGGGAGGAGGCGGGGGACCGGCGTCGGGCTCCGGGCGCTCGCCGGCCAGGAGCCGGGCGATCTGGCCGGCGTTGACCACGGCATGGTCGCGGTAACAGTTGTTCATCAGGACATGGACGTCCGTAGCTGACGACGCGAGTTCGTGGATGCGGGGGACCCACTCCTCCAGCTCGTCCACCTTGTAGAGGTAACGGAAGCGTTCGGCGGCGGTGGGCGTGACCGCGTCCCACGTCTCGGCGTTTCGCCCGTGGAAGCGGACCACGGCGAGGTCGGAAGTGGCGGCCACGACCGGCGGCAGTGACGAGGCAAATCCCTGGGGCTCGTCGACGCAGACGTAGGCCAGCCCGAGCTCCTCCAGCAGCTCGAAGGTGGCCTCGCACTCGTCGCCGTCGAGCCAGCGACCGTTGCGGAACTCCACGCAGCCCCGGTACTCGCCCAGTCGCTCGGCCAGGCGCCGGAGCTCCTCGCGGTTGGCCTCCTTGGGGCCGAACCACTTGGGGTACTGAGCCAGCACCGCTCCCAACTTGCCGGCACGGTGCAGGGGCCGGATCGAGTGCAGGAAGCGGTCCCAGACCTCGTCCACGACCTCCGGGGGGAGATGCTTGGCGTACAGGCGCCGCTTGTCGCGAAACTCGGGGAGGACCTCGCTCTGGAGGTCGGGCCACAACGAGTGCGGAAAGGTCGGATGGCCCGTGAGGAGGGAGTACGCCTTCACGTTCATTATGAAGTCGGCCGGCGTCCGCTCCACCCAGCTGTTGGCCAGCTCCGGGGTCGGCGGGAAGTAGTAGGTGGCGTCCGCCTCCACGAGGGGGAACCGGCTGGCGTAGAAGGCGAGCCGTTCGGCGGCGGTCATCGACTTGCGCGGGTACCAGTCCGTCTGCCGCACGAGGGTGGGGTCAGTCCACGAGCACGTCCCCACGACGACCCGGGCCTTGTCGATCTGGAGAGGAGGAGCATGGAGCTCGCCTGCCCGGATCGACTCGGGAGGCGGCACCTCCTGCTGGTTGTCGTCCGCCTTCTCGCCAGGCCGGCCGGCGTCCGGGGCCACGCCTATCCGCTCCCGTTGAGGGGACCGGTCCGCCGGAGGACCTCGGCGAAGGCCGTGGCCACCCGCTGGTACCCGCCGGAGTTCGGATGGAAGCCGTCGTTGCTGATGAGAGCCTGCTCGATGCCCGCCGCTCGGGCGGCCATGCCCACGGCGTGGAGGTCGACCAGATGGGCCCCTTCCCGGTCGACGACCCGCACCGTGGCCGCGTTGTACTCGTCGACCAGCTGGTCCACGACCTCCGGCGGTGGGAGCCCCTCGTCGTAGCGACATGGCGGGGCGGACGGCGGCGGGCTTGGGCGGCAGGCGAGGTAGGCGGGGAGCCGGTCGAGCGGGGGGGTGTTGGCCACCAGGACGCGGGTTGCCCCACCCCGGCGGAGGCCGTTGACCAGCATCCCCAGCTCACGTTCGAACTGCGCCGGCGGCACCCCGGCGAGAATGTCGTTCACGTTGAGCCAGACGGTCGCGATCGTGGGCTTTTGCTCGAGGGCCCGGGGAAGCTCGTCGCGCAGGGCCTGGGCCACGGTGGCGCCGGGGATGCCCATGTTGACGAAAATCGTGTTCTCAGGCATGGCCGACCGGAAGAGGACGCGCGGCCACGCGTCGCGAAGGGGGACCTCGGCGCCAATGCCCGTCGTCTCGCTGGCACCGACGGCGACGTACACGGGGGGTGGACCCGTGTCAGGCGGCGCCGCCGTCGCGCCGTCCGGCGGTGGCTGGGCAGGGGTGGCCTGATCGCCTCCGGTCCCGGGCGATCTGGACGAGCAGGCGACGGTAAGCAGCATCACTGCGGCCAACAGGGCCAGCACCGCCCCCGCCCGCCAGCTGCCGCTCATGCCGGCTCCGCCTTCGGCGCTGCCGGCATTCGAAGCCTTTTGGAGCTGCGCGCCTCCCCTGCGTTCAGCCACGGAGGCGGCGCTGCCCTTCGGTGCTCGCTCATGCCGCCTCCATCGCCTCACGGGCGGGCAGGGCTGCGGCTCGCCGGGCGGGCAGGGTCCCGGCGGCGATGGCCAGCAGGAAGGCGCCGAGAATGCTCCCAATGAGGATCGAGGCCGGGAAGCCCAGCGTCACGCCGGCGAGCCCCTGCGCCTGCAGGTAACCGTTGACCACCTCGCTCACCGCCAGCGCCGCCAGCCATCCCCCGGCCGTCCCCAACACGCCCCCCACCACACCTAGAGCACCCGCCTCCAACAGGAAGACGCGAGCGACGTCACGATCTCGGGCCCCAATGGCCTTCAGCACGCCAATCTCGCGCCGCCGCTCCCGAACCGCGGCCAGCAAGGCGTTGGCGATGCCGAGAGAGGCGATGACGAGGGCGATGAGTCCGATGGCGGCGAGCACGATCTCGACCACGCGAAGGTAGCGCTGGACCGAGGCTATGAGGTTCTCCGGCGCGGTCGTGGCGTACCCGATATCCGTGATCTGGGCCCGGACCCGGCTCACGTCGTTCAGGCCCTGGGTGATGACGAACAGCCCGTCGTAGGGCGACGTCGGGATCTCGAGCCTCCCGCCGCCGTCCCCGCCCGCCGCCGTCCAGTCCCGGGCCAGGCGGGTTTGGTCGACGGGGACCACGAACTGTCCCGAACCTGCTTCCTGCGCCACGACCCCCACCACCCTGAGCCGGATCCACCGGGAACGGAATCGGATCCGGTCCTCGTCGAACGCCCTGGGAGCCCCGATCACGAGCTCCGTTCCGAGGACCGCAGGGGCGTGCTCCTTCTTCAGGCCCAGCCGCTCCAGGTAGCCGCCGGTGACGGCCACCTCCGTCAGCGAGTGGGATCGGGGGAGGCGACCGGACAGGATGGTGATCGGAAGCTGGTCGGCCTTGCCCAGCTCCATGCCGATGACGTTCTCGCTGAAGGGGCCGGGAGCGCGCATCGGCGGCACGATCGGGCCGGGCGCGGTCGTGGTGGTCGTGCCCGAGCGGGTCGGGTTCGGCCGGACTGGGGGAAGGGTGGCGAGCACCTCCGGGAAGGCGGGCGGGTCCTGCGGCACGATCAGCATCCGGGCGGCGACGATGGGGAGGACGGTCCGCACCCCTGGGAGCTCGGCGATCCGAGCGCGGGCGTACTCGTCGAGGTCGCGCCTCGGCCCCGGCCGGGCGTTGTCGTTGTCGACCTGCGACAGATCCGGCTCCGCCGCTGCCACCTTGATCCCGGCCAGGGGTCCGCCCCGGGAGAGCTCGGAGATCACCTTGGTCTGCGCCGTTCCGGCGATCGTGACGAGGGCGGTGAGGAGGGTCGTGGCCAGGGCCACGGCCAACACCGTCAGCACGGACCGCCCCGCCCGACGGCGGACGCTCACCACCGCCAGCGCGGCTGCGTCCCGCCACTTCACGGAACCACCCCGTCGGCCAGTCGCCCCCGGTCGAGGAAGAACTGGTGGTCGGCCCGCCCGGCAACCGCGGCGTCGTGGGTGACCACCACCAGGGTGCAGCCGTGCTCAGTGCGGAGGGCCTCCAGCAGCGCGATGACCCGTTCCGCCGACGTGTCGTCCAGGTTGCCCGTCGGTTCGTCGGCGAGCAGCAGGGCGGGCTGGTTGGCCATGGCCCGGGCGATGGCCACCCGCTGCCGCTCCCCCCCGGACAACGCCGGTGGCCGGTGGCGAGACCGGGCCGCGAGACCAACGGCGTCCAGGAGCAGCGCCGCCCGCCGGCGCCGCTCCCCGGCCGATATCCCGGCCAGGGTGCACGCCAGCTCGACGTTCTCAGCCGCGGTCAGCGTGTCGAGCAGACCGAAGTGCTGGAAGACGAAGCCGACGGTCGATCGGCGGTAGGCGGCCAGATCGTCCCCGGAGAGACGGGCCACGTCCTGCCCGCCCACCTGCACCCGGCCCCGGTCCGGGCGTTCCAAGCCGCCCAGCACAGCCAAAAGCGTCGTCTTGCCCGCTCCTGACGAACCCCGCACCGCGGCGTAGCCACTGGCCGGCAGCGCCAGCTCGATGCCCTCCAGCACCCGCAGCTGGCCCCACGGAGTTCGGTACCCGTGGGCCAGGTCGGACACGTCAACCGCTACTCCCGGCACGCGTCCATGGTGGCCGACGCGACAGCGGGGCGGGGCTCGGGCGAAGACTGGCAGCGAACGGTTTCGGAGGAGTGTTGGACGGGGAGGTTATGGCCACGCTGTGAGCGACCAGCCCATCCCGCCACAGACCCGCGCCAAGGGCGAGCCGACCTCGCCGCTCGAGCTCAGCGCGCCCGACTGGAAGGAGAGCCTCCGGCGGGCGGCGAAGGAGTTCAAGGCCGACCGGGGAGCGCTGACGGCGGCGGGCATGGCCTTCTACTGGTTCCTGGCCGTCTTCCCTGCCCTGCTCGCCTTCATCGGCTTCGTCGGCCTGATCGGCGTCGGGGACGAGTTCGCCGAGAAGCTCAACGACGCCATTGGCTCGTTCCTGCCCGGCGACGCGGCCGAGGTGCTCACCCCTTCGCTGGAGGATGGAGGCAAGGCGAGTGGGTCGGGGTTCGCGGCGATCTTCGGGACGGCCGTGGCCCTGTTCAGCGCGTCGGCGGGGATGGTTGCGCTCCAGGGCGGACTGAACGTGGTCTATGACGTGCCCGAGGACCGGAAGTACCTCAAGGCCCGGCTGTACGCCGTGCTGCTGCTGGTCGTGACCGCCGTCCTGGGAGGGGTGGCGACCGCCGCCATCGTTTTCGGTGCCCCCATCGGCGAGCAGCTCGCCGAAAACCTCGGCGCCGCCGGGACGGGGTTCGTCGTGCTCTGGACGGTGGGGCGGTGGGTGGTGGGCATCCTCGCGCTGAGCCTTCTCTTCGCCAGCTACTACTACCTGGGGCCCAACCGGGAGTCGCCCCGTTGGACCTGGATCAGCCCGGGCGGCGTCCTCGCCACCCTCATCTGGCTGGCCGCTTCTCTGGGGTTCTCGATTTATGTGGGGAGCTTCGGCTCCTACGCCGAGACCTACGGGTCGCTGGCGGGCGTCGTCGTGCTGCTGCTCTGGTTGTTCCTCTCCGGTCTTGCCATCGTGCTGGGCGGCGAGTTGAACGCCGAGCTTGAGCGCCAGGCTGAGCACCGGCGCCGCGAGCGGGGCGGCGCGGGCATCGCTGAGCCCACGGTTCAGGTGGCGGCCGCCTCCCGGGCGTCCCCTCCGGCCCCCGACCGCATCCCGACTCCCCAGCCGCAGGAACGGTCGACCTACGAGGACGCATGGGCGGAGCGGATGCGCCAGCTGCGAGAGG
>JALZEC010000148.1 GCA_030862235.1 Actinomycetota bacterium
CGACTGGAGAGAGCGGTTGAGCTCGTCCGCCGAGGGCCCTGTGTGCACACGCACCCCACCGAAGTCGGCTCTGAACGAGTCCTCCATCGACCGGCGCAGCGCCTGGGGTAGCTGCGATCCCGTGCCCCGGTCTCTCGCAATCGCGGCTTCGGTGTCCGGAGCGAGGGGGCCACCTTCCAGCCCCACGACTCCATCCAAAGCCGCTCGACGGACGCGTGTTTCGTCCTCGTCCGGCGTGACGGAAGGAGAAAGGTTCCGCATCACCTCGGCCGCCACCTGGTCGGCTTCGCGTTCGTAGCTGTCGCCGGCGGGGCCGACTTGGAGCTTGGCCTGCAGGACGCCGCCCGCAACCAGGCGGTAGACGGCCCGGTTGCCGACCGTCCGCTGCAGCGCGAGCAAACCGGGCGCGCTATCCAAGGAAGCTCTTGCCATTGGGGCAACGTCAGGCCGACGAGCGACGGTCTTCACCTGCTCGAATCCGGCTTCCGCCTCTTTCGGCCGCCGTTCGCCCATGACGTCAGGCTACGACCGCGACGAGAGCATGACAATGCCCGATCTCATGGCTTCACCGCCGTCGGGCATAGCCCTGGGACCAGACAGGGAGGTGGAGGCGGACAGGCGCCGTCGAGGACGACATCCGCTTCACCTGCTTCGACGTCGAAGGCGGCCGACGCACCGGGGGCAAAGACGGCGTAGTACTCCCCGGGCGAGGGCAGCCGGGAGATCCGGTAGGTGCTGTCAGCGCGGACGGTAGTGATCACCGGCGGGTTCAGGGGACGGCCGTCACGCAGGAGGATCTCGACGGTCGTGCAGTTCGCCGCCGATCCGGAGACCGCGACCGGAAGGCCGCGAAGGGTGACGTCGAGCACGTGGAGAGGTTCGTTCTCGGCCAGAGTCACGGAGAACGTCTGGGGCGCGTACCCCGTCTTCGAGAACGTCAACGTGTAGCTACCGGCGGCCAGGTTGGCGATCTCGTAGCGACCGAGGCGCTCCTCCGGGCTCGATGCCGTCGTCGTGTTCCTCACCTCGGAGCCGTTGCGGTCGGTCACCTTGACCTGCACCTCCGACAGGCGACAGGCAAGGGGTTCACACGGATCCGCCCGCGCGATCTCCTGTGCGACCACGCCAGCCACCACTCCCGTCACCGGCTGCAGTATGGGGCTCAGATTGGTCTCGTTGCCGTTCGGCGCCAGTGCCGCGGTGGCGGTGGTAAGGAGGAAGCCCTCCTTCTGAAACGTCACGGTGAACGTTCCTGGGGTTGCCAGCCCGGTGATCGAGAAGAACCCGACCGGCCCTTCGGCGAGCGTCGTCGCCACGCCCAGGACGTCCTGCCCGAAGTCGGAGGGAACCAGGGGGCCGCGAGGCACGCTGGTAAGCGGAGCGATCGACGTCGGGACCGTTCCCGCACCGGCGCGGACGGTGACGAGCACGTCCGGCACCGGCAGGCCGGCCTTGCTCAATACGGTCCCCGAGATCGAGCCCTTCCCTTCAGTGATCGTGACGTTGAGCCCGCTCACCTTCTGGTTGGGGGCGACGTCCACGATCGCCGTCTGGGTGCCGAACCCTTCCTTGGCCACCGAGACGGCGTAGGTGGCCGGCGCGGGCAGGCCCGTGAGCGCGTAGGTGCCAACGGGACCAGTCGAAGACGTCACCGTGGTGACGGTGTCCTGGCCGTTGGCGGCGGTGACTGTGGCCGCGCCCACTGGACCGTCGGCGTCCGACACCATGCCGCTCAGCGCGGCGGAGCCACCCACCAGGGCGACGTCCACTCCGGTGAGCTGCTCCCCGAGCTTCAGCTCGATCAGCTGGCTCTGGGTTCCCAGCCCGACCTTCGAGAAGACGATCTGATAGATGCCTGGGGACGCAACCTTCTCGATCTTGTACTCCCCGCTGGCGGGGGTGGTGACGGGCGGCGGGACTTCCCCCGGCGCCGATCCGTCCTCGGCCGGAACGGGGATGAGACTCACGGTCGCGTCCTTGGCGTCTGGTGAGGCCGAAATCTTCCCGGCCACCGATCCCAGCACCCCGCCGCCGCCAGGCAGCTGGGCGAAGGGACTGGCACGAGCCTGCAACTCGGCGGCGGCTTCCTCTTCGTTGCTCTCCCGGACCACGTCAGCGACCTTGTTCACGCCGAGGAACAACACGACGCCCCATAGCGCGAGGGCAGTCAGGATGGAGAGCAGGGTGAGCACGCCTCTCGGCACGACCGGCTTCTGCATGAAGGTGGTCGCCGCCTGCACCGGCTGCGGCAGGCCATCTGCGGTGAACGTCAGCTGGTGCGGCATCGGCGTGCCGAAGAACGGACGTCGGCCTCGAACCAGCACCCGGGAGACGGCGCGCTCGCCCGGGCCTACTGTGACCGTCGGCGGCTCGATGCGGAAGGCGAGTGTCCCGAGGGAGTCAGACGGTCGCAGCTCCGCCTCGACGGGCACGTTGCCCTGGTTGTCGACGGCGAGGAAGTACTCGGCCTCCTTGCCTCCTGTCACCGCCAACGGTTCGGCGGTCAGGGTGGCGACGGCGACAGGCGCGACGTTGAGCCGAACCTCGCGGGCGGCGGACTCCTCCGGATCGACGACCGACGCAACCTTGACTCCGATGACACGCGACCCGGCGGGGAACGTGGCCGGCAGGGTGAACGTGAGGAGCAGCACGCCGCCGGTTTCGGGGAAGAGCGAAAGTTCGGGAGGGTCGCTCGTGAACGATTGCCCTGGGAGGCCGAGCAGGGTGGCCCGGTACCCATCGATGACGGGCCGCGTGTTGTAGACCTCGACCTGGAGGACGATGGGCTCGCCTACATTGGCGGTGAGCTCGGCAGGAGTGACCTCGAGGCGCACGCCCGGATCTACGAGCTGGGTGTAGAGGGATTCACGGGGCCCGAGGGGGGCACCCGCCCCCGCTTGGGTGGGACGGTGTCGACGACCACTTCGTCACCGGGCTGGGCCTCGACGAGGAACCGGCCCGCCTCGTCGACGATGGCCGTCCCTCGCGGCGACTGCACCAGGCTGCCGGGGGCCGCTGGGTCGTCGACGAATCCGGCGACGCGTCGGCGGCGCGACGACCGGGCGCGCAGCCTCCGGTCGGTGACCTCGGTCTCGACCGTGGTAGGCGACGGTGCCGATTCAACGAGGACCTCGGGATCCATGGTGGCCGTGACCGTGAGCTCCACGCCCGGCTGGAAGCGCCCGCCCAGCGCCACCCAAAATTCCGAAGGCGGATCGTCATCCGCCTTGCTGAGGCTGAGGCCGGGAACCGGCCGCACGTTGGCCAGCGCTCCCCGCAGGAACTCGGCGGGGAGCTCGTTCGTACGAAGGAAGGCCGTCAGCACGCGACCGAGGAGCTGGTGGGCATTGCGCGCCTCGGCTGCCCATGTGGTGATGAGGTAGCCGAGCTCGACTCGCGGCCGCGGCCCCCGCCGGTACCGGACCCCGTTCTGTTCCACCAGCTCCGTGCCTGCTGCGGCCTCGCTCACGCTACGACGCAGCCGCCACAGGTAGAGGTTCACGGCGGGGCGGGACAAGCCCGCGGCCCACTCGGCGTCCGGCGGCTCGAAGGACACGTCGACATCCGAGGCGGGGAGCGGACCGGTCGTCCGCAGGAAGGCATCGAGGCTGTCGTCGAGGAGGTGGAGCATCAGATCAGGCCCTGGCGGGTGGCCAGAGCCACGGCATGGGCGCGGTTGCGGCTGTTGGTCTTCATGAGCAGGTCGTGAACGATGTTCTTCACTGTTCGCACCGAGTAACCCATGGCATCGGCGATCTCCCGCGTGTCGTCACCATGCGAGAGCGACCGCAACACCTGAAGCTCACGGTCGGTGAGCGGATGCGGCCCGCCTCCGCCACTGCGGGCGGCGCGTTCGAGCAAGCGCGGCATGAGTTCAGCGGGAAGCGCGCTGTTGCCGTTCATGACCGAGCTGATGGCTGTGGTGAGGGCCTGGGGTGCGAGCTGATTGCGGAACAGGACGGCGCTCACCCCCCGATCGACGAGGTCGAACACAGTGGGATCATTCTGGGAAGCGACCAAGCCGACGAGGCGTACGGGCATGCCCGCCGTTGCGACCACGACACGGGAAAGCCCTTGGTTGTCCGCTTGAAAGACCAGAACGTCGATCCTGCGGAACTCTGGTTCCGGCCGCAACGCGGCACTTTCGCCGGCGACGACATACCCTGCGGCGCCGAGACACGAAATGAGGCCGCGCCGAAAAATCGGGTGTTGGTCGTCGACCCACACCCGTACCGCCGCCTCGCGGCGAGTCGCCTCCACCTTGTCCCCTCCCTATCCCCATGCCGTCCCCACCCGGCAGTCCCAGGCAATCAGAACGCCAGTGACGAGGGAAAGCGACGAGCGGACAGAACTTCAGGCACACCGTCCGCCCGTTCCGCCCGTTGGTTGCCCCTTGGGGCAGCGCCACGCGGCGAAAAGACCTGTCCCCGGTCTCCACAGCGGCTCGCTACGTTGGCCAGGTGGCTGCGGTCGTGACGAGCGGAGCAACGACCCTCTGCACCTTCGGCGCCGCACCTGGCGTTCTCAACGTGCTGCCCACCGGCACGACCGCGTGCTCGGCGCCCGTTGCAACGGTCATGGACATCGTGCCGTTTGTCAACGTCGGACCCTTCTCCCTCTGTACGAGCCTCGCCAACCCGGCGGTGGCGAGCGCCACCGCGGCCGCGCTTGGCGTGCTGACCCCGATGCCCTGCACGCCCGTCATCCCGGCTCCGTGGCAGCCGGGTTCACCCACGGTGCAGGTGATGGGGCGGCCGGCGCTGACGAACAGCTCGACCTGCCAGTGTGCCTATGGGGGCCTGATCACCATCTCAGTACCGGGGCAGATCACTGTCCTCGCGCCCTGATCCGAACAGCTACCGCGAGAGAAGGTCGGTCAAGGGCGTGGGCTCGACGCTGATGCCACCCGAGTACGGGTGGTCGAAGACGAAGATGACGAACAGCGTGAGGGCGATGACGCAGCTCGTGGAGGCCAGGGCGGCTCTGCGGCCTCGGGCGTCGCTCCCCGTCGGAAGCAAGAAGCTGATGTAGAGCACAAGCGCGCCACCGACGACCAGCAACGCCCAGAGGGCCCAGGGGACGCTGGTCTGCGCGCTGAGCAACCGCGTCCGACGGGCGGCGCCGAGCTCGTTCAGTCGCACCAGCATCTCGTCGTAGAAGGCTTCCTGGACGACCCCGGTCGGCTGCATCCGGTACGCGATCTCCCAGATCTGCTCGTACGCCGCCGTGGTGGGGCGATCCGGCCCGGTCCCTTCTGCCATGGCGTGCCATTCGCCGGTGCTGGCCAGATCGATGTATCGCAGCACGGCATTGTGCATGTTGCTGCGAGCAGGCTCATCGAACGCCCGAGAGTCGCGCAGGATGTTGCTCAGTCGGGTGGCCTCGGTCTCCACGTGACCTTCAGCGTCTGAGAACTGCTGCCACACGATGACCACGACGAAGGCGAGAAGAACCGTGTAGATCGTCGAGATCGTTGCGTGCAGAGCTCCCAGTGCCTCGTTCGAGCTCGAGCTCGCCCGGTCCCGGGTGAGCCGAGCCCCGGCGAACGTGATCGCGACGGCGAGGCCGACCATCACCAGCCCCAGTGAGAGGAGGGGAAGCTCGAGCAGTCGTCGAGTCATGAGGTCACCCCCAGTGGCACGGTTTCGCGGCGCGCCGATTGACGGAACGTCGCCCAGAGGGCGACCGACAGTCCCGCAAAGATGACGAAAAGGACGATCGACACCATCAGGACTCGTGCGGGTGCCTGCCGCGCGGTGGGCAAGAGAACGAGAAGCAGGAAGACGGCCAAGATGGGCACGAAGACCGACACCCAGAGGGCACGGCTGTAAGAGGCGATGGCATGGCCGTCGAGGAACGTGGCGGGAAGCATGCTGAACGCGAGCCTGTTCAGTCCGACAATGACGACGCCGGCGAGGAGGTCGGTGAGGAACGGGCTCGTGACGAACGCCCGCGCTCCCCAGCACCCCAGCGCGACCAGGAGCAGGGCGACGCTGGCCGCCACCGTCTGGAACGCTCGACCACGAGGTGAGGGCTCGTCCTCGTCGCGCCAACGAGAGCCGGCGATGTGGCCGTAGACATACGCGGGCTGCAGGCGGCCCAGCGCGGAGACGCCCACGAAGAGAGCCACGATCGGCAGCGCACCTTGGTAGGACCGAAACCTCCGCCGGGGCAGTCCCATCTGGGCCCCTGCGGCCGCGCCTGCAAGCTCGAAGACGGCGACGGTGACGAAGAACCCGAATGCGATCGCGATCGCACTGACCACGACCGCGCTGACGCTCCACTCGTGAACCTTCTGGAACGAGCCGATCAGCCCCGCGACCAAACAGCTGAAAACAAGGGCGAGAACCTGGGCGGCCAGCGGGGTAGGGCCGGTCTTGGGGATGATCCACGGAAAGATGCGTCGGAGTCGGCCGTAGTTCGCCTGGAGCGTCTTGTTGAACAGCTCGGAGGGGAACCCGAGCAGGATCATGCCGAGGATGCTGATCCCGGCGGCGGCCCCGAGTGCACGAGGCGAGAAGTCGACCTCCTCGGGGGTCGACAGGTTGAGTTTGCGATCCGCCGGACGGGTGGCGCGCGAGGACGATGGCGTTCGGGAGGGTTCGCCCATCGTCGGAGGTGGCGGCGCGGCCGCGGTCGCGGTTGTGTCAGGCACCTCATCGGAGGGCACAGGTGCCGTGGGCGGAGCGGAGGTGGTGGGTCCGGCCTGGACGGCGGGCGGATCGAGGCGGCCTGCAGGGCCCGGAGGAGGCTGGGGTGCCACGGCCTGCCTCGAGGACGGCGATGGCGCGGTCGTCGTCGACGCTGGCGGCGTGGGCGCTTGCGCCACCTGTTCGGGGGGACAGAGCTGCGGTAGACCGGTGAGGCTGCAGAGAATCCGCAGGATCACCTCGACGAGGTCGTCACCGGGCGCCGCCTGACTGGCTTGCGCTCTCGGGGAGACCTCGACCCCGACATGGGCGTCGGCTCGAGCGCCGCAGACGAACACGAGCAGGCCTCCGAGCGCGCAGACCCGCGCGACGAGCCGAAACCGGGTTGTGGCGAAGCGGTCCTGGACCGCCTCCCGATCTCGCACCACGCCGGAGTCTCGCAGTGGGGCTCGCAACCAACCAGGATTGCGGTACAGCATTTCGGGCCGGGCCGATGCCCATTCGGGCAAGTCCGCCGCTGCCCGCGACGCGCCCGCCGTCCTTGACCCGCCACCCCCAGCCCTCGCCGGAACCGGGGCACGGATCAGGAGGTTGGGCGTGCGAATCTCTCCCAGCGCCAGCCACCTATCGCCTTGAAGCTCTCAGCGGGCTAGACCGCAGTCTTGTCCCATTGCAACTGGAAGGAAGACAGCACGTCGTTGAAATGCCGCTCCGGCTGAGTGTCAACAACGACTCGGCTGTCGGACGGTACAACCTCCGCTTCCGAC
>JALZEC010000150.1 GCA_030862235.1 Actinomycetota bacterium
GTCACCGCCGTGGTCACCGCCGATACCACTCCAGGCTCCTCCCCCTAGCTCCCGACCACGTCTGCCGTCGCCGGCAACGGTCCTCCTGCCCTGGGAGGAATTCGGTCAAACTAGACGAACAGGACGAGGGATCCAGACGTCGGCCGGATCGAGCTCGTCGGCCCAGTCCTTGCCCGGGCTCGCCGACCCGATGGAGAGCCACCGGTCAGCGGGATCGAGGTCGTCCACAAGAGAGGAACGACCTGCGCCCTCGGCCAAGCCCGCCGATTCCGCACCCGACGCTCCGAGGGAAGAGGAGAAGGCGGCTCCCCCCCGGCTCCGCTTCCTGTGCACCTCGACGTGCCGATAGCAGTTGCGCAGGGCCCTGACGCCGGCCGCCGTGATCCCGACGAGCGGTAGGACGAGAAGCACCAGCTGCAGCACGGCGAGACCGGTTTTGTGAGGCGCGCCGAGGCGCCAGCCGGCGGCCACTTGCTGACCCTGGGCGACCGCGGTCTCGGCGATGAGGGTCAGGAGGTGGGGCATCCGGACGATGAACCAGACGAGACCGGCGACGAGGAGTGGCACGGTGGCGAGGATCCAGGCGGTCACGAGCAGCCTGGGTCCCCGTCGCAGGCCCTCCAGGGCGGGCGACCGCCGTCGCCCTGGAACCAGGCCGGACAGGATCGGCTTGACGAAACGGAACAGGTCGGGGACTCCCGCCAGATCGCTGACGACGTAGTACCCGTCGAGCCGCACGAAGGGCAGGAACTGCTGAAGGATCGTGAGGTGCTGGACGGCGACAACGGCCAGGAGGGGCTCGAAGCCCGAGACGGCGTACGCACCAGCCGCCACGAGGATGAACAAGGCGTTGAAGTAGACGCCGCCCAGATCGGCACGAAGGCGATCCCGCCGGCTCAGCCGGTACGAGTCGTTCAGGTCGTTGAAGAAGACGGGCCAGAACAGGTACACGCCGACGCCGATGACTCCCGGCTCGGCGCCCCCGTACCGGCTCCCGGTGGCGTGACCGAACTCATGGAACGCGGCACCGAGGAGGGTCAGCAAGGCGACCAGAAGCACCAGCTCGGGACGCTGGGCGACAGTGGCCAGGCTGCCCGCTACTCCACCTCGGAGACCAAGCCAGACGTCGACCGCCCCGAGGCCCACGAGGGTGGCGATCACGACCGGGGGCAGGAAGAGAGGTCTGAGCAGGCTGCTCAGCGCCCGCACCACCGCTGCAGGGATCAGCGCCGTACGAACCGACAGGGCGAGCGCCGACGACGCCGGTCGCCGCCGGGCGGGAGAACCAGTCGGATCGGCGACCAGACCCAGCGGCCGCAGCTTCTGGTCGATGAGGAAGGCGACGTTCTCGGTGGTGAGAGTTCGACCGGTCCTCGCGCTGACCATGGCGGCCAACTCGCGGGGACGGCGCTCTCGGTCCAGAGCGACGACGAGCTCGTGGAGCAGCCAAGAGACCTGGACCGTCCGTCCGTCCGAGCAGCGGATGAGGTACGGCGCCTCCGTGCAGCCGGAGCCCTTGTACTGACCGAGCAGCTCAACGCCGTCGGCCAGTCGGACCGGGCCGCAGTCCGACAACAAGCCGGTGGGGCGGCCGCCAGTGATCTCGCTCACTGTCGCTACCGGGCGGCTGGAACCCGCACGACGCCGGCGGGCGGGGGGCCGCGGACCGCCGGCGTCGTTGGGCAGGGCCTAGAGGGAACCGATCGAGCCGAACAACCAGTTCGGGCCGGAGGTGTCGACGTTGACGGTGACCCCGTCGACCCCGGCGAGAGGGATACCAAGGAGCGAGACTCCAATGAGGAGGTCCCGAGACGGCAGCTCGGTCGCGTCCTGAGCCTCCAGTTCCTCCTGCGTGAAACCCTTGCCAGCGATGTTTCGCACCTTCTTCTCCTTTTGTTCAGGGATGACAACGGACGAACCTCGTTTGCCAACTCCGCGGCTGTGCAACCAGGAGCTGAGGCAAGCGGGGCTTCTTCCACGACAGCCAGGCGGCCGACCTGCCGGCCCAACCTCAGCCGCTCATCCCTCTACCCTAGGAGACTCGGACAAAACCCTCAAATTGGACAACGGGTCAAAGGTGTGTGACTGGATCAGCGCAGCCTGGATGTCGTCAGTGCACAGAAGAAGGCTCGTCTGACACCTCGACAGGGACCGGCACGCGTTCCTCCGCCATGCGCTTGGCGATCGCCTCGACGTCTTCACGGCGGAAGCGACGATGGCCTCCCAAGGTCACCACACAAGGGATCAGACCCATCGTCGCCCAGCGGGCAACCGTCTTGGGTGACACATACAACCGCTGTGCCACCTCGCTGGGCAGCAGGAACTCCTTGTCATCGTTTCCTGATGCCACAACCCCTCCCGATGACGCCCTGCATGTAGCTATGACTCACGTATATGCAAGTTACACCTTCCGGCCGAAGTAGACAAGAACGACAGTGTGCGGTCCGACGCGGCAACCAGGCGGCAACAGTCCCGGTGAGGGGACTGGGGCTGGCTAGGCGTCCAACCGGTCGTGCAGGTAGTCGTCGTAGGCGCCGAGGTCGAGCAGCCCGTGGCCGGAGTAGTTGAAGAGGATGACCGTCGCCTCGCCCTCCTCCTTGGCCGCCAGGGCCTCGTCGACCACGGCCCGGATGGCGTGGGCAGTCTCGGGGGCGGGGATGGTGCCCTGGGTTCGAGCCCACTGCACGGCTGCGTCGAACACCTTGCCCTGAGGGTAGGCCATGGCCTCCATGCGGCCCTCGCGGACGAGGTTGGAGATGATCGGGGCGTCGCCGTGGTAGCGCAGGCCGCCGGCGTGGATGGCGGGGGGGATGAACTTGTGCCCGAGGGTGTACATGGCCAAAAGGGGCGTGGTAGCGGCGATGTCGCCGAAGTCGTAGTCGAAGCGGCCGGCGGTGAGTGTGGGGCAGGAGGAGGGCTCCACCGCCACGAGCCGCACGTCGGGGTCGGGGACGTAGGGCAGGCTGATGCCGCCCAAGTTCGATCCGCCGCCGCAGCAGCCGATGACCACGTTCGGCTTCTCCTCGCCCGCCGCCGCCAGCTGGTCCTTGGCCTCCAGGCCGATGACCGTCTGGTGGAGAAGGACGTGGTTGAGCACCGACCCGAGGGCGTAATGGCTGTCCTCCCGGGTGGCAGCGTCCCGGACGGCGTCGCTGATGGCCGAGCCCAGCGAACCGGGCTGCTCTGGGTCGTCGACGGGAGACGGGACGACCTGTCCGCCCCAGGTCTCCATCATCACCCGCCGGTAGGGCTTCTGGTTGAACGAGGCCCGCACCATGTAGACCTTGCACTCGAGGCCGTAGACGGCGCAGGCGAAGGACAGGGCACTCCCCCACTGACCCGCCCCGGTCTCGGTCGTCAGCCGGGAAACGCCCTCCAGCTTGTTGTAGTAGGCCTGGGGCACGGCGGTGTTGGGCTTGTGCGATCCGGCGGGTGAAACGGACTCGTCCTTGAAGTAGATCCGGGCGGGCGTTCCCAGGGCCTCCTCCAGGCGGCGAGCCCGCACGAGGGGGGTGGGCCGCCACAGGCGGAGTACGTCCATCACCTCGCCGGGGATGTCCACCCAGGGCTCGGCGGTCACCTCCTGGCCGATGAGCGACATCGGGAACAGCGGGGCGAGGTCGTCGGGACCGATGGGCTGGCGCGTTCCCGGGTGCAGGGGCGGGTCGAGTGGCGCCGGCAGGTGAGGTGCCACGTTGAACCACGCATCAGGCATGCCGTCGAGGTTCCACCGGAGCACGTCGGTCATTGCTCTCCTCTCAGTTGGCGGACGGCGGAGAACGGGTCGGGGGCGGTGACGAGGGACTCTCCCACCAGGACGGCGTCGAAGCCGGGTGGGACATCGGCCGCGGTGCGGATGGCGGACTCGGCCACCGTGACGACGCCGGGCGGGATGCGGTTCCGGAGCCGGCTGGCCAGGGACCGGTCCACTGCGAACGTCCTGAGATTGCGCTGGTTGATGCCGACCACGGTGGCGCCGGCGGCGACGGCGCGGTCGAGCTCCTCCTCGTCGTGCACCTCGACGAGGGCGGTCAGGCCCAGCTGGGTGGCCAGCGCCAGGAACCGGCCGAGCTCCGAGTCGGCGAGCGCGGCCACGATGAGCAGGATGGCGTCCGCTCCCATGATTCGGGCGTCGGCCACGTCGCGCGGGTCGACGGTGAAGTCCTTGCGCAGGGTGGGGAGGTCGCAGGCGGCCCGGGCGGCGGCCAGGTCGGCGGGCGAGCCGCCGAAGTACTGCTCGTCGGTGAGGACGGAGAGCGCAGCCGCTCCTCCCTCGGCGTAGGCCTTGGCCACGAGCGCCGGGTCGAGGTCGGGCGCCAGGTCGCCCTTGGAGGGGGACCGCCGCTTGACCTCGGCGATCACGGAGAGGCCGGGACGGGTGAGGGCGGCGCAGAAGTCGCGAGGGGGCGGGGCAGCCCGGGCTTGCGCGATGAGGGCGCCCAGGTCGCGCCGGTCAAGCGCTGCGTTCCGCCGGTGGGCGGTGACGATCTCAGCCAGCACCGCCGCACAGCGTACGTAGCAGGCGCGGCGCGGGACAGGCCGCCGGCCTGCGTGGCCCGAACGCCATGGCGGCCTGCGTGGCCCGAACGCCATGGCGGCCTGCGTGGCCCGAACGCCATACCGGCCTGCGTGGCCCG
>JALZEC010000154.1 GCA_030862235.1 Actinomycetota bacterium
ACGAAGCCCCCGATGAGGCTCGACGGCCGGGCCGTGAATCGCAGCGAGAGCTGGAACCGCTCCTCCTCGCCGGCGTTGAAGACCTTCTCGGCGAAGACCACGACGACCCGCCCGACGCCGATGCCGACAAGGGCACCGGCCAGCCCGGCCAGGAAGGAGTAGACGCCTCCCTCGGCGCCGAACGCCCGGACCAAGTGGTTCCGGCGCAGCCCGACGGCGCGCAGCATCCCCAGCTCGGGCTTCCGCTCGTCGGCCAGCATCACGAAGATGTTGACCAGCAGCAGGATCCCGGCGATCACGCTGAACGCCCCGATCCCGGCGAACAGCTGCACGAACTCCTCGGCGTTGGCGTCGGCCCGGTCGAGCAGGTCCTGCTTGGCGTCGACGACGTTGACGCCCGGGAGGGAGCCGGCCAGTTCGGTCAGCGCCGCTGACACCTGGCGCGTGTGCTTGGCCCCATCGAACACTCCCCCCCGGTTCGACACGAACACGAGTCCCGATGGGGGCGCCGATCCGGCGGCCAGTGCCGTGTTGGACAGGGCGGCGATGGTCCCCGGGGCGACGAAGGCGGAGGGGTTGCCGTACCCGCCCAACCCCAGCTTGGGGACGACCTTGCTCACCTTCAGCGTGCGCTGGGCGTTGAAGGCGAACAGCTCGACCCCCTCGCCCTCGTCCACGCCCAGGGTGCGGGCGAGAGGCGCGGACAGGACCACCTCGTTGCCGGTCGGGGTCGGGCCGGCATCGGCCAGCCCTGTCGCCCTCGGGCTCCGACCGAACTGCCGAGCGGCGTCGAAATCGAGTTCGAGGAGCAGGGCGCGGGGTTCGGCCCTGGGCTCCGCGCCCGGGCGGCGAAGGGCGGCCGGGGCGCTGATGGCGGGGAGGATCCCGTCGGTCTCTGGAACGCCGAGGTTGACGTTGGCAACGGCAGAGGGGAAGACCTCGAGCCCGGTCGTCCGCACGACCTCGTCGATGGGCCCCAGCTCGGTTCGAGCCGCATCACGAATCGAGGCGCGCAGGGTGTCGCCAACAATGAAGGAGGCGGTGATGATCGCCGTCCCGAGGAGGGACCCGGCCACGACCAGGACCGCCTCCCCCTTCCTCCGGGCCACGTTTCGCAGGGCGAGCCGTCGAATGGTCGGCCGGCGGATGAGGTCGTGGACGATGAGGACTCCGACGGGCAGGGCGAGGGCCGCCAGGACCCAGCTCACCATGTCGTTGGGCTGACCTCCGGGGTCAAGGTGGTCACCACGCTCAGTTCGGTGACCTTCCGGGTCACCATGCTCGTCTCGGTGACCTCCCGGGTCACCATGTCGGCTCGGCGCCGAGCAGCTCGGCCGGCGAACCGTCGTCCACGATCAGCCCGTCCTGCATGCGGACCAGGCGCCAAGCGGAGCGGGCGATACCGGCGTCGTGGGTGACCACGACCAGGGTCTGGCCGTCGGCGTGTACCTCGCGGAGCAGGTCGAGCACCGACGCCGCCATGGTGCTGTCAAGGTTGCCGGTGGGCTCGTCGGCCCACACGATGGCCGGGCGGGTGACCAGGGCCCGGGCGATGGCCACTCGCTGCTGCTCGCCGCCCGACAGCTCGTTGGGCCGGTGCTCGCAACGAGCGCCCAGCCCGATCCGCTCGAGGATGTCGCGCGCCCGGCTGCGCGCCTTGTTCGGGCGCGCGCCGATGAGCAGCAGGGGCAGCTCGACGTTCTCGACGGCCGAGAGGACTGGGATGAGGTTGTAGGACTGGAAGATGAACCCCATGTGCCGGGCGCGGTGGGTTGTCCGGGTGGCGTCGTCCATGCCGTGGATGTCCCGGCCGTCGACCCAGACCGAGCCGTCGTCGATGTCGTCGAGTCCGGACAGGCAGTTGAGCAGTGTCGTCTTGCCACATCCGGATGGGCCCATGACGGCGAGGAACTCTCCTCGGTTGATCGTCAGGTCGATGCCCCGGAGCGCCGGCACTTCCAGAGCGGCCGTCCGGTACACCTTGGTGACTCCCGACGCGACGAGGATCGGATCCGATTCGGCGTACGAGTCGCCCGAGGGCGCCAGGTAGTCGGTCACAACCCGGGAGAGTAGCGGTCCGGATTCCCGAGGGGACCCGCGGCGTCGGGTGGGTACCCTGCCCTGATGGCGAGCGAGTTCCGGGCCCCGCCCGGTACCCACGACGTCCTTCCTCCGGAGTCGGCCCGTTGGGAGCGGTTGGTGGCCGGCTTCGCTCGCCGCGCCGGCCTCGCCGGCTACCAGCTCGTCATCAGCCCGCTGTTCGAGGATGTGGCCGTCTTCCAGAGGGTCGGGGAAGAGACCGATGTCGTGCGCAAGGAGATGTACGACTTCCTGGACAAGGGTGGTAGGCGACTGGCCCTCCGCCCAGAAGGAACCGCCCCTGTCGTCCGGGCGTTCGTCCAGCACCGGCCGCCGACGTTGCCGTGGAAGACGTGGTACGCCGCGCCCAGCTTCCGCTACGAGCGCCCACAGGCCGGGCGCTACCGCCAGCACCACCAGCTCGGCGTCGAGGTCCTAGGGACGGACGACCCCGAGCTCGACGTGGAGGTCCTGGCCCTGGCCTGGACCGTGGTCACCGGCGACGTGGGCCTGCACTCCGTGACCCTGCTGCTGAACTCGCTGGGCGACGGCCAGTGCCGTCCGGCCTACCTGGCCGCCCTGCGGCGGTTCCTCGAGGACCGGCGTGACACGCTCTGCGACGAGCACCGGGACCGGGTTGGGGCCAACCCCCTGCGGGTCCTGGACTGCAAGCGGCCGCAGTGCCGGGAGGCGACGGCCGACGCACCGCTCACCGTCGACCACCTGTGCCCGGCGTGCGCCGAGCACCTCAGCACGGTGCGCAGCGGGCTGAGCGACCTCGGAGTGCCGTTCACGATCCAGCCCCGCCTCGTGCGGGGACTGGACTACTACACCCGCACGACGTTCGAGCTGCAGTCCGGCGCCCTCGACTCGGCCCAGGACGCGCTGGGCGGGGGCGGCCGGTATGACGGCCTGGTCGAAGCCCTGGGCGGTCCGCCCACGCCCGGCATCGGCTTCGGCCTGGGGATCGAACGGATCCTGCTGGCCGCTGAGCAGGAGGGCGCGTTCCCGGCGCCCGACTCGGTGGTCGAGGTGTGGGTGGTAGACACGACCGGCGGGCGGGCGGCGACAGGGCTGGTCGCCGAACTCCGGGCGGCGGGGGTGAGGGCGGATCGTTCCTTCGGTGGGCGCTCCATGAAGGCTCAGCTCAAGGGAGCGGACCGATCCGGAGCCCGCCTCGCCCTGATCGTCGGCGAGAAGGAGGCGGACCTGGGGGTCGTCGCCGTCCGCGACCTGGTCGCCGGTGACCAAGAGGAAGTGGCGCGGGAAGAGGTCGTCGAGGCAGTCAGGAGACGGGTCACGTGACGCTGCGAACGGACTACTGCGGGCGGCTCCGCCCGGCCGACGCCGGCCGCACCGTCACCGTCTGCGGCTGGGTGGACCGGCGCCGCGAGCACGGGGAACACCTGGCCTTCGTCGACCTGCGCGACCACACAGGGGTCGTCCAGTGCGTGGTGGACGGCGGCCACGACCTCCGCTCCGAGTATGTGCTCGCCGTCACCGGCACGGTTCGCCTGCGGCCGGAGGGGACGGCCAACCCGAGCCTGGAGACGGGCGACGTGGAGGTCGGCGAGTGCCAGGTCGAGGTGCTGGCCGAGGCCGCGCCCCCGCCTTTCCCGGTCTCGGGGCAGGTGGAGGCGGACGAGGTCACGCGCCTGCGATACCGCTACGTGGACCTGCGCCGGCCGGAGATGCAGGGCAACCTCCGCCTGCGGGCCACGGTCACCTCCGCCATTCGCCGATCCATGGACGAGCAGGGCTTCGTCGACGTGGAGACGCCCCTCCTCATCGCCTCGACGCCGGAAGGGGCTCGCGACTTCGTCGTACCGTCCCGCCTGCAACCAGGCAATTTCTACGCCCTCCCCCAGAGCCCTCAGCTCTTCAAGCAGCTGCTCATGGTCGGGGGGACCGATCGCTACTACCAGCTGGCTCGGTGCCTGCGGGACGAGGATCTGCGGGCCGATCGCCAGTTCGAGTTCACCCAACTGGACGCCGAAGCGTCGTTCGTCGACGCCACCGACGTAATGGCCTTCATCTCCGAGGCCGTGCTCGCCGCCACCGAGGCGGCGACCGGCGAGCGCCCTCCGCCCATTCCCTCGATCACCTGGCGGGAGGCTCAGGACCGGTTCGGGACGGACAAGCCCGACATCCGCTTCGGGATGGAGCTGACCGAGCTGACCGCCGTCTTCGCCGAGACATCGTTCCGTGCCTTCGCCCCGCCGGCCGTGGTGAAGGGCATCCGGGTGTCGGGCCAGGGCGAGGCGACCCGCGCCTTCCTCGATCGGCTCACGGACAAGGCCAAGGCAGCGGGCGCCGCCGGGCTCATCTGGATGCGGATCGTCGCTGGTCCCGAAGGGACCGACGTCGAGTCACCGGTGGTGCGGTTCCTGGCCGGCGAAGAGCGCGCCCGGCTGGTGGCCACACTGGGCGCGGAGCCGGGCGACCTGGCTCTTATCGTCGCCGGTGAGCGGCGCACCGTGGACCACACCCTGGGAATGCTGCGCCTCGAGATGGGCCGCCCGCCCGTCCACGAGGGCGGGCTCAAGTTCGTGTGGGTGACCGACTTCCCGCTCTTCGAGGGGCTCGACCGGGAAGGGAGGCCGATCCCCGCCCACCACCCCTTCACCATGCCCCACCCGGACGACATCGACAGCCTCGAGTCGGACCCGCTGTCGGTCCGCTCCCTGGCCTACGACCTGGTCCTCAACGGATGGGAGCTCGGGTCGGGCAGCATCCGTATCCACCGGTCGGACGTCCAGGAGCGGATCTTCAAGGTGCTCGGGATCGACCAGGCGCGAGCCCACGCCCGGTTCGGCTTCCTCCTCGACGCCTTCCGCCACGGCGCTCCACCCCACGGCGGGTTCGCCTTCGGCGTCGACCGCTTGGTGGCGATCCTGGCCGGCGAGGACAACATCCGAGAGGTCATCGCCTTCCCCAAGACCCAGTCCGGCGCCGACCCCCTCACCGGCGCCCCCAGCCCTCTGGACGCCGGCCAGTTGGCCGAGCTGGGGCTCCGGCTGAACCCTCGGCCCAGCTGACGCCCTGCCCCCTCCTGCTCAGTCAGGGAAAGAGGGCGGTGACAGTGAACCCGCTCAGCGTCGAAGGGCTGGTGTTGCGGATGCGAACCGTCCCTTCGACCGGGGGGGAGACGCTGCCTGTGGTCTGAGCGCCGGGCGGGCCCTCCGCCCGGCTCACGTTCGACCCGACGGTGAAGGTCATCTCGGCGTTGCCGCCGCCACTCCAGGTCGCCGTGGCCCGGTACGTGCCGGGTCCCGCCGGCGAGAGGGTGAACGCCGGGGCTCCGCCCGCATCTCCAGCGGCGAGGGGCGGCAGGCGGAGTCGCACCTCCCGGGAGCTCGGGGAATATGTGATGGCGATCTGGCCAACGGTCGTGCTGTTTCCCGACGCACCCGTTCCCGCCACCCCGACCTGCACGACCTCCACTCCGCGCCGGTCGGGCCGGTGCGGCACCTTGACCCGCTCGCCGTCGGCCGGTGTCACGCAACCGGCGGCGGGAACTCGCCGCTCCAGCTCGGTTGCCGGGCAGACGAACACCACGCGGTTGGGCGAGGGGAGACCCCCGAGCACCACCGTCACCTCGCTCGCTGCCGACTCGAAGAGGACGCGGAAGGCGTTGTCGGACTCCTCGGAGTTGAAGAGGCGGACGTCCGTCGCCCTGAGCGTGACCGAGCCGGCGGGGACCGTGGATGGGAACGGAACGGTCGTGGTGGCCGGCGCGGTGGCGCTCGTGGACGTCGTCGCCGGGCCTGGCGTTGTCGTCGAGGTCGAGACGCCGAGCGGCCGGGCGGACTGGTCAGCATCGCAGGCCAGCGCCAAGAGAAGGAGGAACAGTCCCGCAGCCCCAGAGCCTTGCCGCACGGACCGCACGGAAGGACGCTACGCCCTCCGGGCCAGGGCGCGAGGCGGGCGGCTTGGGTGACCGGGTGGCCGGGTAGGGCAACGGCATGGCTCGACCGGCAGCCATCGTCACCGCTTCGGATTCGGGTATCGGCAAGGCGACCGCCGTCGTCCTGGCCCAGGCGGGATACGACGTGGGGGTCACGTGGCACCGCGACGAGCCGGGCGCCTTCGGGACGGTCAAGGAGGTCGAAGCGGCCGGAGGGCGGGCGGTAGTGCGCCAGCTGGACCTCGCCGACGCTGCCACCGGCGCCTCCGTTATCGACGACCTCGCCGAGGAGCTCGGTCGCCTGGACGTCCTCGTCAACAACGCCGGCGTGGGCGAGGGGGCTCCGTTCCTCGAGACGTCCCTGGCCGACTGGCGGGAGGTGCTCGAGGTCAACCTCACCGGGGCGTTCGTCTGTGCGCAGGCGGCCGCCCGCCGCATGCTCCAGACGGGGGGTGGGCGGATCATCAACGTGACCTCGGTGCACGAGCACGTCCCCCTGGACGGCGCGGGCGCCTACTGTGCAAGCAAGGCCGGCCTCGGGCTCCTCACCAAGGTCATGGCCCTCGAGCTGGCCGAGCACGGCATCTTGGTCAATGCGGTGGCGCCGGGGGAGATCGCCACGCCCATGACCGACCAGCACAACGAGGATCCGCATGCCCAGGACCGGCCGGGTGTCCCGCTGCGGCGACCCGGTGACGCCCGGGAGATCGCCCAGGTCATCCGTTTCCTGGCTTCGCCCGAGGCGAGCTACGCGACGGGCTCCTCATTCGTGGTCGACGGAGGCCTCCTGCTCATGGCCGCCATCGCCAATCAACCCCTCTCATCGTCGTAGACTTCATTCGTCGGGGGCCTTCGGCCCTTCCCAAGGGAGGAGCCCCCGAAGAGGCTGAACCCGTGAGCGCGCGAGACCACCGAGTACGACGGCCGGGAGCTGCTTGTACTCGGACGCTGCGTGTCGGCCCGTCTGCGGAGGGTGACCGGTCGCACGGGATACGGGTCGTCCCGAGCCGGATCTCTGGACGCCGAGTGGGCAAGGAGTGGGTGCCGTAGTGCCGACGACAACAGGAACCACGGGAACGCTTGGAGAACCGCTCCGCCGGGTGGTCATCCGCCTGGCCGGAGACTCGGGCGACGGCATGCAGCTGGCGGGCGACCGGTTCTCGGCCATCAGCGCCGCCTTCGGGAACGAGCTGGCGACCCTCCCCGACTTCCCCGCCGAGATCCGGGCGCCGGCAGGGACGCTCGCCGGCGTCTCCGCCTTCCAAGTGCAGATCTCGGACGAGAAGGTGCTCACCCCGGGGGACGCGCCCAACGTGCTGGTGGCCATGAATCCGGCCGCCCTCCGCAAAGAGCTGCCCGACGTGGAGCGGGGCGGCACGATCATCGTCAACGCCGACGCTTTCGACGAGCGGTCCCTGGCCAAGTCCGGCTACTCCTCCAATCCCCTGAGCGACGGGACGCTCGCCGGCTTCACCGTCTACGACGTCCCGATGACGTCCATGACCTTGGAGGCGGTGAAACCCACAGGGGTCAAGTCCCGGGACGCCGAGCGGTGCAAGAACTTCTTCGCCCTCGGCCTGCTCTCGTGGATGTACACCCGGCCCATCGAGCCGACGTTGGTCTGGATCGAGAAGAAGTTCGCCACCAAACCGCTGGTCAAGGAGGCCAACACGGTCGCCTTCAAGACCGGCTACCACTTCGGCGAGACCGCCGAGCTGTTCGGTAGCAGCTTCCAGGTCAAGCCCGCCGTGCGCCGGTCGGGCACCTACACCAACATCACCGGGAACACGGCCCTGGCTTGGGGTCTCATCACCGCCGCCCACCAGGCCCGCTTGCCGCTCTTCCTGGCCTCGTACCCCATCACGCCGGCCTCGGACATCCTCCACGAGCTGTCGAAGCACAAGAGCTTCGGGGTGCGGACCATGCAGGCGGAGGATGAGATCGCGGCCGCGGGAGCAGCTCTGGGCGCCGCCTTCGGGGGCCATCTGGCGGTCACCACCACCAGCGGTCCCGGGGCTGACCTCAAAGCCGAGACCATCGGCCTCGCCGTCAGCCTCGAGCTCCCGATGCTGATCATCGACGTCCAGCGGGGCGGTCCGTCGACCGGTCTGCCGACCAAGACCGAGCAGAGCGACCTGCTGATGGCCATGTACGGCCGCCACGGCGAGGCTCCCCTCCCCATCGTTGCGGCGAAGACCCCCTCCCACTGCTTCTGGGCAGTGATCGAAGCGGCGCGGATCGCCCTGAAGTACTGCACCCCGGTCATGGTCCTCTCCGACGGGTACCTGGCCAACGGAGCCGAGCCCTGGCGGCTGCCCGACCTCGAGGAGCTGCCCGACCTGAGCGTGTCCTTCGCCAGCGCCGAGGACCTGGTGGACGGCCGCTTCCTTCCGTACAAGCGGGACCGCCAGACCCTCGCCCGCCCCTGGGCCATCCCCGGCACCCCGGGTCTGGAACACCGCATCGGCGGTCTGGAGAAGCAACACCTGACCGGCGCCATCTCCTACGACCCTGAGAACCACCAGCGCATGGTGCGCCTCCGGGCGGCCAAGATCGGCCGCATCGTGTCGGACATCCCGCCCGTCGCGGTGGACGACCCGGATGGTGCGAAGACCCTCGTCCTGGGCTGGGGGTCCTCTGAGGGGCACATCGCCGTGGCTGTCCGCAATCTCCGGAAGCGGGGCCAGAAGGTGGCTCGGGCCCACCTCGTGAACATCAACCCCTTCCCGGCCAACCTGGGCGACGTCCTGCGCCGCTACGACAACGTCCTCGTGCCCGAAATGAACCAGGGACAGCTCGCCCGGCTGCTGCGGGCCGAGTACCTGGTGGACATCCGCAGCTACGGCAAGGTGCAGGGAGTCCCCTTCCGCAGCGACGAGCTCGAGATGGCGATCGGAGCGATCATCGATGACTGACGTGTCCCCAACCCCCGCCTCGCAGACCCCGACCACGACCCGCAAGGACTGGGCCAGCGACCAGGAGGTCCGGTGGTGTCCCGGCTGCGGGGACTACGCCGTGCTGGCCGCCGTCCAGACCCTGCTCCCGGAGCTGGGCGTCAAGCGCGAGAAGACGGTGTTCGTGTCGGGCATCGGCTGCTCCAGCCGGTTCCCGTACTACATGAACA